>CALVME010000041.1 GCA_944342055.1 uncultured Clostridia bacterium
CGATTGCAATCTCATCTTCCTCATATTCCAGATCGGGTTTCCCGATCGAATCGAGGAATATCCCGTACGCCCGATGGCTGTCTGGATCACCGTACCCCTCCACCGTGCCGAAAAGTTCGTCAAAAGCAACCTGCGCTTTTTCACGGTTACCTATTTTCTGATACGCCAGTGCCAAATTCCTCTGCAAGATAACATATTGCTGACCGCCGTACTTCTTGAGATAATTTTCGATCAGATAAATAATTTCCTCGTTTTTATTCAGTTTCAAATAGGTATTGAATAACACCGCAAGCTGACGGGATCCCACTAGACGACATTTTTCAGGCGGGATACTTAGTTTACCATCTTTGATTTGAATTCCAACAAATTCGTTGATCAAAGCCAACGCTTTTGAATAAGTGATAGCGCTGTCCGTATAGCAGACGATCAATCTCTCCATGACGCGATCATCCAAAGGTGCGTAATCGTGAGCCCGCTCCAGGACCAACCTTCGGAAGGGTAAAAGTCCCTTATCTTTGCATATCTGAGCGATCCTCAGATGATCAATAATATCTATTTCACCAACCTGCAACACTTTTTTCAGAAAGCCGAGAAATGCCTGTTTATCAAAATCGCTACCCAGCGAGAGTTCCTGAAGTTTAAGAACTGCCTGTTCACCTGAATACTGCATGGCCTGTTCCGCTTTTCGGAACGCATCTTCCAATTCCCAAGTGGAATCTGATTTAGACAATCCCGCCTCATCCAGCTGTTTTTGCAACTCTTTCCGCATTTTCGTTTCACGTGCAAGACCATCACGCAAAGATGCGTTCTCCTGCGTCAGAACGTCGATCCGCTCGGAAAAATCGGAACCTTCCAGTGCATGAGCTACTGACTCCAACAGATTAATCGGCAATGTGGGAAAGACATCGTGTACCAGGTTGTCGGAGACTAGATCATCGTTCTCGCGCTGTTGTATGCTTCTCTGAATATCTTTCTTCGATTTTTCGAGAGTGTTGAAATCCAGCCGATAGTGGATCGTCTGATAAGCGGACAGATCGAATTTGATATCGGCGGACTCGTCGATGATCAAGATCGTATGCTTTTTGAACATCGTATGCCGTATTCCCAATTCATAGAATACGTTTCCGTTCCCGTTTGTAAGATCGGCAATGACGATATCTGCATTCGACAGATTTTTTACGATATTGGTAGTGATATTCCCGGGTGTCGCGGCTTCATCCTCTCTGATTACCTTGAAGCCGAGTTCCTCGGCAGCGGGACGTATGATAAAATTATATACGTTTTTCGAACGCTCTTTTTGTTCCTCATCTCTGCCACCATAAGGCATTATGACATAACAGACTTTCGACATAATTTCCTCTCCACAATTTATTATTTTTCTGTTATTTATATTATAATATATTTAGAAATGTTTGTCAATAGCAGATTAAAAAATATTTTATTATATTGAATATTTTATTATATTGTAAAATTACAACAGATGTGAGACAAAGGGCATAAAAAAATAACGAACCAAAAGTTTGTGATATAGTTTAATCAACACAAAAAACTAAACAAACGAGGCTGTTACTCATGAATACTATATCACAAATCGCTCGCTTTCATCAATCAGCCGTTCAATATTCTTTCAATTTCGGTGTTCCCGTTGCCGTTCGTAGGTTCAACGTTTCCCGCGCCTCCGTGTATCGTTGGAGATCCCTCTTCAACGGACAAACTGCTACCATTCAAAACAGGTCGCACCGCCCTCACCGCCACCCCAATCACCATACTCCCGAATAGAGTGCATTCAGACAGACAACGACTTGGAGTTCATTAAAGAGTTCAGAGAACGCAAGCAAGGCAAAATGTCGCTATTTAAGGCAAGCCTCAAACAGCTTAAGATAAAGCATAAGCTGATACGCCCTTACCACCAGACACAACGGCAAGGAGGAGCGCACCCGCAAAAAGGATAGCGAATACTTTTGCACGCCCCACAAATTCTATTCTTTTAAAGATTTCAAAAACCAACTTGCCATTCACAACAAAAAGCATAATACTTTTCCCATGCGTCCCTTGAACTGGCTCTCACAGAAAGACCATATCACTGATTTTCTTAACGACGGCTTGCTTCATTAACCTTTTTACTTTGTCATATGTTTGACAAACCTATACGCCTCTATATTTCTTGCGCGGAAAAGATCTCTTCCACCAGATTTTCGATCTCTTCCCTGTTTGCCGCCGCAAACAGCCGCTCTTTGTACCTGACGCAATCGCGCATTCCTCTGATGTAGAATGTAACCATCTTGCGCATGAACACCGTCGTAAAATGCGGCGAGAACAGCTTCGCCGTATCGTCGAGCTGTTCTAAGATCATCGCTTTTTTGGAGCCGCGCTTTCTTCCCGTCAGATCGGCAAAGATCTGCGGATCCCACAGCGCGCCGCGCGCGACCATGACGCCGTCCGCCCCCGTCTCGTCCAGCAATTTCTGCGCGCCCGCCTCGTCCGTCACGCCGCCGTTGGCGATGACGGGAATCTTCACCGCGCGCTTCGCCTTCGCGATCTCGTCGAAATCGACGTCGCCCGCATACACCTGATCGCGCGTTCTGCCGTGAATCGTGAGCATGTCCGCGCCCGCGCCTTCCATGCGCTTGGCAAACTCTTCGGTGACAAGATGCTCTCTGTCCAAGCCGATGCGGAATTTCACCGAAACGAGCTTGCCGCTTTTTTTGCAGGCGGACACGATCTGCTCGGCAAGTTCAGGCTTTGCGAGCAGAGCGCTGCCCTCTCCGTTCTTGACGATCTTCGGCATCGGACAGCCCATGTTGATGTCGATGAGATCGACGTATGAGAGCGTCTCGCTCTCCGCCACGCGGCGCATCAGTTCGGGGTCTTTCCCGAAGAGTTGCACCGCCTTGATTTTCTCCTCTTCTCCCGTAAAGAGAAGCGCCTTCGTCCCTACGGGGTTATACAGAAACCCCCGCGCGTTCATCATCTCGGGGAAGGTCAGTCCCGCGCCGTATTTGAGGCACTGCTTGCGAAAGGGATAGTTGGTATATCCCGCAAGCGGCGCCAGAAAGACGTTGTTTTCCGTCTCGATGTGTCCGATCTTTATCGGTCTTGTCCGCACAGTTCTTTCGCCCTCCGATAATAGCGATCCAGCGTCTCTGCATCCAGCTCGTTCAGCGCGAAGCCGTCCGCTTTGGCGAGCTCCTCCGTCTTTACGAAGCGGCGCACGAATTTATCCACCGTCTCCTTGAGCGCAAATTCGCAATCCACGCCCGCCTTTCTGCCCGCGTTGACTGCCGCAAACAGCACGTCGCCGAGCTCTTCGGCGGTGTGCGCGGCGTCGCCCGCGCGGTACGCCTCGAGAAATTCTTCCACTTCTTTGCCGATCTGCGCAGCGGCGTCCTCGGCGGAAACAAAATCCATGCCCGATTTACCTGCGCGCTTGCCTACCTTCTGCGCGCGCATGAGCGCGGGAAATCCCTTCGGCACGTCGAGCACCGCGGAAGAGAAGGTATCCTGATGCTTTTCGACCGTCTTGTTTTTCTCCCAGAACGAGAGCGCTTCCGCCTCGTTTTGCGCCTTATCCTCCCCGAAGATATGCGAATGGCGGAAGATGAGCTTGCTGCAAAGCTCGGTGATGACGTCCGAGGAATCGAACGCGCCGAGTTCCTCCTTCATCACGGTGTGGAACGCCGCCTGCAACAGGACGTCGCCCGTCTCCTCTCGTATCTTGTCGTCGTCCTTGCTGTCGATGGCGTCCACGAGCTCGTACGCCTCCTCCACCATATTCGAACGGATGGACTCGTTGGTCTGCGCCCTGTCCCAGGGGCATCCGCCGGGCGCGCGCAGCAGGCGCACCAGGTCTTCGAGATCGGTGTAATCAAACCGCTTTTTCCTGAGCAGAGGCACGGGAAGCGCCGCGATCGCCGTGCGGTAATCGTATTCGCCCTGGCGGTCGATCTCATAGAGCGGCATTTTCCTCCCCTCGCCCCCGTGGAAAAAGAGCACTTCGCTCTCTTCCCCGAGGAGATCGGAGAGCGCCAGCTTCAGGTCTCCCGCCAGAAAGGCGCTGTCGATGTCGTACACGATGAGGGGGAGCGCCGCGCGGCGATAGCTCGCGCGGTCGTAGGCGGACATTGCGGTATATTGCGCGCACCCCGCCTTCGCCGCGAAATAAGCCGCTTTGGACACGCCGTCCACGCAGACGACGTCCTTCTTCCGCTTGCAGAGAATGCGCGCGGCGGCGTCCTCCGAGAGGGAACCGTCCACGCAATACGCGACGTCACCTTCCTTCGCGGCGCGGAGCACCTCCGCGACGATATTTTTTTGCAGAGAATCAAAATTCCTCGACTTCTCGTAGACGCTGTCGAGCGACGCATAAGGCACGCCGAGCGCCTTCACGCTCTCCGCGGACGCCGTCTGCGCCGTGCGGAGCAACACCGTCTTTGCGCTGCGGATCGCCTCCGCGCCGCGCAGAGACAGATCGTTTTTCTCCATTCCCAAACCGACGATCGTGATCATGTGATTTTCCGCCTTTTTTGCAAGATTCTGCCAATAATATACAGCAATTCGAGCAAAAAGGCAACCAAATAGCCGACGTTGGCGGAAATTGCCGCGCCGAAAATCTCATATTCGGGGCGGGGAATCAAAGCGATCTGACACGCCAGCTTCGCCGCACAGCCGAGAAAGAGAAACAGCGCCGACGCAGTCGGCTTGCCGAGCCCCGTCAGGCAGCCCGAAAGCGTCTGCATGGCGGGAAGCAATACGGCGGACAGAGAGAGAATTTTCACGCAACGAGCGAGCGCGGCCAGCCCTTCTCCGTCGAGACCCCGATAGATGAACGAAGCGATCTCACGCGGAAAAAGCCAAAGCGCGAGCGCCGCAGGCAGCGAGACGAAGATCGTGACGCCGAGCGCGAGGAACACCTTGCCGCCCGACCGTTCCCCCGCAAGTTCCGGCACGATCGCCGACGAGATGCCGTAGCATACGGCGGACGGAAGGGAGACAAGCGTCATCGCGCAGCCGGAGAAAAGCCCGTAACGCGACACCGCGTCCGCGCGATACGCCCCGAGCAGCCTCCCGATCACCACGCTGTCCAGAAAGGAAGAGAGGGGCAGGAGCGCCGCCGAGAGCGTCACGGGAACGGTGAACGCCAACAGCCGCCTGAGCGGGACGTTTTCTTTCGGCGTGCCGCCCTCCCTCCGATAGAGCAGATACAGCCAAAGGAGGGTCGCCCACTCGCCGAGCGTAACGGAAAACAGAATGCCGTTGACCGCCCGCGTCAGATCTGTGCGGAAAAAAAAGGCAAATCCGAGCCCCGCCGCCACTTTGACCGCCTGTTCGCTGACCTCCGAAACTGCCGTGGGGAGCATGCGCCTCCTGCCCTGAAAAGAACCGCGCAGGACGGAGATCGCGGAAACCGCGAGCACGGACGGGGCGAGGAAAAGATAGCCGCTTTGCAGGCTCTCGTCTCCCTGTACGCGCGAAAGCGGCAGGGAGAGGGCGAGCATGAGGAGCGTGAGTGCACCCCCGAGCGGCACGAAAAAACGAAACGCGGCGCGCTCAGGGCATTGCCCCGCGGCGACGAGGCGGGAGAGCGCGGACGGGATACCTGCCGAGGACACCGTCAGAAGCAGGCAATAGATCGGATAGATCATCTGATAGCGGCCGATGCCTTCGCTGCCGATGAGGTTGGTGAGCGGAATGCGATAGAGCGCGCCCAGCAATTTGGAAACAAATGCGCCGAAAGACAGCACCGCCGCCCCTTTCAAAAAAGATGCTTTCATCTAAGACAGTTTGCGCAATATTCCCGAATCTCCGCAAGGCGGGGAGAATTTCTCATGCCGAAAGCCTTTGTCCGCCCGAGCGGCGCCTTCCTTCGGACGGGGTTTTTGCTGCGGCGCTTTGCCGAAAAAAAACCCGCCGCAAAAGCGGCGGGCAGGTCTGCGGCAAAGCGCCGCAGAGAAAATACTATTTGTGCAGATGGATCTGCAATTTGGGAATGCGGATGAGACGGATGACCAGTGAAACCGCCACGATGCCGACGGCGATCCCCGTCGCGACGATGAGCGTGTTGGCGGCGTACTGCCAACAGAGCGCCATGTCGTTGTGTACGAGATAGAACGTCGCATAATAGAGATGGTATCCGGGCGCGAGCGGAACCAGGGTGGGGAGCATCAACATGGTCACGGGCGTCTTCAAAAGGCGCGCCGCAACTTCGCAATAGACTGCCGAGACCGTAGTGGCGATCAGATTGACAAGGAACATATGTCCTTCCATGCACCAGTTGAGCAAAACGAGCATGCCGCAGCTGATCGCCCCGCCCAGAACAGCGAAGGAAAATCGCTTTGCGGGCACGCGGAAAATGAGGGAAAATCCGCAGGTGCCGAGCACGCCCATCACGAACGTCACAAATTCACTCATAACAGACCTCCCAGAAAAATAGCCAGACTGTACCCTGCGGCGATGGCAAACGCCATGATGAACGCCTGCAGACATTTGAGCATGCCTGCGATCAGATCTCCGCACAGCAGATCTCTGAGCGCATTGCCGAACAAAATTCCCGTAATGAACAGCATGATCGTTCCCATCATGACGAGCTCGACGTGCTCGCCCAAGCCGACCTTACACAAAAGAACCGCCAGCAATCCGCTCAAAAACGAGTTGATCGCCGTCCGCGCGACGGGATTGATGACGCGACGCGTCAGAAAAAGATTGAGGCAGGCAACGATCAACCCGATGATCGCCGTCGCCAGCACGTCCCTCAGATTTCCTCCGAAAAAACCTGCCAGCGTCCCCGCGCCGAGCGGCATGCCGACGAAATCCATCCAGAGGGTGTTCCTGCGATGCGCCACGATCTCCTGAAAGGTGCGCTCCACCTCGTCAAGAGACGGCTTTTCCTTGCAGACGCGATCGGTGAGATGCACCAGTTTTTCCAGCACGGTCAGATCGGTATTCGTTTCATACACGCGGCGAAGCTGCGTCGTGTGATAGCCGTTCGCCATGCGCACGGTCGCCTGCACCAGCGAAGTGATCGCAAACGGCTCTACCTGATCGGCGCCGTAAGCGAGGCAGATTTTGACGATCGTATCCTCCACACGCTGAACCTGCGCACCCTTTTCCAGCATCTTTTCGGCGATGTCGAGCGCAATGCTCAGGATGCGATCCGCCGCATAGATGCCGCTCTCCGTCTCCGACTCCAAATATAGCTCCATAACCCTCTCCTTTTGTACTGTAACAGTATAGCAACATTTCGTCCCAAAGTCAAAAGATTTTTCACTCGCCTCCGGATCGATGCGCAGACGCCGCGCCGCATCCCCCCTCGCGCAGGACCGCGCCTCCGGATCGCAAATGCGAAGCGCCTGCGCTGCCTGCTTCTAACGGCGCTGCGCTCTGAGCCGCGCGCCGCGGCAAATCGTCCGAACGCGCGAGGAAAATCCTGCGCGCAAAGAGATCGCCCGACCCCTCTCGGGATCGGGCGACTGCATTGTGAATTTACTGTTTGGATTCGGCTGAAAGAACCTTACTTACTCTTTTTCGCTCTTTACGACACTTCCTGTCAAGCGAACCTATCCGTTCTTCTCCGAATGTCAAGTTTTTTTGGAACCGCTTATTCATTCTACCGTTGCCGACTTTCGATGCATTCCCTGCATCCTTCACCATTTCCCTTGCGGCAAATCAACCGATTATTTTTCCTTATCACATAAACTCCGTTATTGGGGCTTCGGAGACTCATTGGAAAGACTATTTTCCTATTCTTCCCTGACCGTATTTTGCTCGGTCTCTGATGATGTTCGGTTGAAAATTTTTCGGTATCCGCGATCGCTTCCGTTTACGGTCTCATTCGGTTTACCCTGTTTCTTGATCCTGATCTCTCGATCGTTTTCTCATAAGAGAATGGGATTTCGGGGTATTTCATTCATTTCTTTCTTAAGGAAATTTCATTTTTTGATCCCACCGATGAGAGCATTTTTTTCTGTTCTCCTCATTCTTTTGTTCCATGGGATCACCGTTTCTACCGTTGGCGGCGTCTTCGTCTTAGAATAACCGATTCTTTACTTGTTCATTGGGGCTTCCTCCTACTTGGTCTCAATTCACAATTTCTGAAAGGTTCTTTCCCTTTCGTGCCTTAATTATAGCACATAGTTTTCATTTGTCAATAGTTTTTTTCAAAATTTTTAAAAAAATTTTTTAGAACCAAAAAATGCGCCCTACGGCGCACTTTTCATTTTCTGACGATCTCCCTGACGCGATAGACGCCGCTCTGTTCGACGGCATCTCTGATCTCCTTTTCGGAAACTTCTCGCCGGCAAAGAAGGGAAGCCTTGCCGCGCTTATAACTTACCTCCGCCGAGACGCCGTCCAGAAGGTTCAGCCAGCCCTCTACTTTCTCGGCGCACCGCGCGCAGCACATGCCCTCGATCGCGACGTCGACGCGGGCGAGCCCGCTCTTTCTGAAAATCATGATTCCTCCTTCGGCTCGTCGTTTTCAAAGAGCCCTTCGTATAAAATTTCGCCTTCGACGTCGAAGGTCTTGCCGTATCCGTTTGCGCGGTCATCGGCGAACTCTCCTTCGTACACGATCTGTCCGTTGACGTATTCGCTTCCGAAACCGCAGCGCACATCGTCCTTCCACTCGCCCACATAGCAGGCGATGCCGTTCTCGTCGTATTCGACGCCCCTGCCGCACCGCTTTCCGTGGCAGAACTCCCCTTCGTACACGGCGCCGTATTCGTCGGACAGGACGCCCTTGCCGTGCGGGCGACCCTCTTCGTCTCTCTCTCCCTCGTATCCAAGCTCTGTCATTGCACTTCCTCCCATGCGCGAAGGAATTCTTCGCAGCCTTCCTCGATGTCGCGATATGCGCGCGCAAAGTCGCCCGTGTACCAGGGATCCGCAACGTCGCCGCCGCGCCCCGTATACGACATCAGCTTTTTGATCTTGCCCCGATCATCCTTCACGATGCGGGAGAGCAGGCGCAAATTTTCCTCATCCATGCAGAGAATGACGTCGAAATGCTCGTAATCCCTCCGCGTCATCAGCCTTGCGCGATGATCGGAGCAGGGAATCCCGCGGCGCGCCAGCTCCCGCCTCGCAGGAGGATAGACAGGGTTGCCGAGCTCTTCCGTGCTGCCTGCGGCGGAATCGACCTCCCAGCCGCCGATCCCTCTTTGCCGCAGTTTCTCCTTGAGAATCATCTCTCCCATCGGAGAGCGGCAGATGTTACCGTGACAGACAAACAAAACCTTCATGCTTCCTCCGCCACTTCGACGATGCCGATCGCCGAAGAAAAGAAAAATGCGACCTTCTTGCCGCCCATCGCGGGCGCGGGGCAATCCTCGCCCATGCGGACATACCCGCCGCTTTCAAGCGAAGCGCAATCCTGCTCAAAAGAGTCGGACGCATAACACAAATGATAGGGCGCGTTCCGATACTGCCGTATGAGGTTCGCGACGACCGAATCGTCGCTCACGGGAGAGACGAGCTCCACCCGATACCCGTCCTTTTTCAAAAAACAGATGTCCGCCTTGCGGATGTCGTCATATACGATCTCCGTCTCGATCTCGTATCCCAGCTTGACGAACGCCGCGCGCGCCTTTTCGATCTTCTTGACCAGATAGCCGATGTGATGTATGCGCATATCAGTCCTTCATCCCCTTTTCCTTGCGGATGCGTTTGACCTCGGACTCAAACCCGACGTCCTTCGGCCGATAGTACACCCGATCCTTGAGAGAATCGGGCAGATATTGTTGTTCCACATACCCGCCGAAATTGTGCGGATAGAGATACTTCGCGCTCTGCGCCTTCGCCAAGCTGTCCCCGAAGGAATTGTCCTTGAGATAGGGCGGAATCGCGTCGTCCTTGTTCTCGACCGCGTCTCGCCTGGCGGCGTGGTACGCTTCGACCACGGCGTTGCTCTTGGGCGCCTCGCACACATACACGATCGCGTCCGAAAGCGGAATGAGCCCCTCGGGATACCCGATCTTTTCGAGCGCGTACATTGCCGCCGTCGCCATGCGCAGCGCGCGGGGATCCGCCATGCTGTCGTCCTCCGCCGAATGCACCACGAGCCGCCGCGCCACGTGCATGGGGTCGCACCCGCCCTCGATGCGGCGCATCGCATAGTAGAGCGCTGCGGAAGAATCGCTCCCGCGGAGGGACTTGCAGAACGCGGAGAGAATGTCGTAGTAGGTGTCCTCGTTGTAAGAGAGCGACTTGCGCTGAATGGATTGCTCCGCGTCCGCGAGGGTGACAGAGATCTTTCCGTCGCCGTCGGGGACGGTGGTCAGCACGGCGAGCTCGAGCGCGTTGTAAGCGGAGCGCAGATCGCCCCCCGCCATGCGCGCGATGTGCGAGATCGCCTCGTCGGAAACGGCGAGCGAAAGCCTGCCGAAACCGCGCCTGCGGTCCGCAAGCGCACGGCGGAGCGCCCCCTCGATGTCGCTCACAGTGAGCGGTTTGAACTCGAATACGCGGCAACGCGACACGATCGCGGGCGTCATGGACGCATAGGGATTCTCCGTCGTCGAGCCAATGAACAGGATCGTCCCCTGCTCGATCGCGGGGAGCAGAGAATCGGACTGCGTCTTGTTGAAACGATGGCACTCGTCGAGCAGGAGATACGTCCGCTTGCCGAACAGTTTGAGGTTTTCCTTCGCCTTCTCGACCGCCTTCTTTACGTCTGCGACGCCCGCCTGCACCGCGTTGAGCTTGATGAACTCACCGTTCGTCGAGAGCGCGATGATGTTCGCGAGCGTCGTCTTTCCGCACCCGGGAGGTCCCCAGAAGATACAGCTCCCCAGCCTGTCGAGCGAGATCGCGCGGCGCAGAAGGGAGTTTTTCGAGACGATATGTTCCTGACCGATGAAGTCGTCCAGCGTGTTCGCGCGCATGCGCTCCGCGAGCGGCTTTGCCGACTCCTCGTTCTGATTGAAATCAAACAGATCCATAATTTATTTTTTCTTGCCGACGATCGGATGAATGAGCCGTTTGATGCGGCGCACGTTCTCTACGCCGATCTCATATCCTCTGTCATACGCGAAATCGAGGTCTTTGACGGCGTACTGATTCATCATGCCGAGCTTGGGTTCCAGCCAGAGATCGATGAAATTGCGCTCCGCATGGAGGCGGCGCGTGTTGTTGATGTCCTGCACGTCGAACACGCGGAGAATGAGCGAGATCATGTTCTCCGGCGTTTCCCTGCACGCGAGGTTGCCGATCGGATCGACCGCAACGACGACCTCTGCGCCCATATCTTTGACGAGCTGAGCGGGCATGCGGTCCAAAAGTCCGCCGTCCACCAGCATCATGCCGTCTTTCTGCAAAGGTTCGAACACGGAAGGAATGGTGCTCGAAGCAATGATCGCGTCGATGACGCTGCCCTTCGAAAGCGTGATCAGCGAACCGCTGACGAGGTCCACCGCATTGCATTGAAAGGGAATCTTGAGCTGATCGAACGTAATGTCGCCGATCGCCGACACGAGCAATTCGCGTATCTTTCCCGTCCGGAAGAGCGAGAGAGATTTGAGTACCCGCGTATTGAGCTGCGCGAGATCTTTGAGTTTTAAGTTGAGCGTGAGCTCCTTGATGCGTTCGGGAGTGAGTCCCGCCGCATAACCTGCGCCCACGATGGAGCCCATGGAACAGCCTGCGATGCAATCGGGACGAATGCCCTCTTCGTAAAGCGCCTGCAAAAAGCCGATGTGCGAGAC
Organism: uncultured Clostridia bacterium; assembly: GCA_944342055.1. GTDB lineage: Bacteria > Bacillota > Clostridia > Christensenellales > Borkfalkiaceae > RGIG8762. The sequence goes on from CALVME010000041.1 coordinate 11,697, forward strand.
GCCGCGTGCGCCTCCGCCACCCAAAACCAGTCCGAGTGTTCTGTTCATAACCTACCTCCGCATATGTTATGTCTGATGAATTCTATCGCCAAAGGCGGGACAGTCCTGCTGCTCTCCGCCTTCCTGTTAGCCTTTTTTATCGCACCCGCCCGCTGTTGCGAGCTGTTTTTCGACGGCGTCGCCCTATGGGCGACTGCCGTCCTGCCCGCCGTGTTTCCCTTTCTGTTCGCCACGGCGATGCTGACGAACCTCGGCGCGAGCAGAAAATTGTCCGCGCTCTGCGCCCCGATCGCAAAAAAAGCGTTCCGCGTTTCCGCTCTGGGCGGCAGCCTCTTCGCGCTCTCCGTCCTCTCAGGGTATCCGGTCGGGAGCAGACTGCTCGCCGACAGCGTCGCCCGCGGCGACATCTCTCAAACGGAAGCGCAAAAACTTGCGCCCCTGCTCTCCTCCTGCGGCCCTCTGTTTTTGCTCGGCAGCGTGGGGGCAGGGCTGTTTCGCAGCCGCGCGATCGGCGCGGTCCTGCTCCTTTCAAACTTTCTCGCCGTCTCTGCGAGCGGCGTCTTGCTGCGCTTTCGCAAGGGGGGGCAAAGCGACGCGCCGCCTCCCCTCTCCGCTTCGTCCCTCTCCGAGACGCTTCTCTCCTCCGTGCTCACCGTCCTGACCGTAGGCGCGTACATCGCGCTCTTTTCCGCGGCGGCGGGCATTTTGCTCGAACTGCCCTTTCTCTCCCGCTTGCCCGAAACCGCAAAGGGTGCGATCGCAGGGCTCGTCGAAATGACGACGGGCTGTCGGCTGCTCGCCTCGCCCTGCCGCCTGAACGTGGCGCTCTGCGCGTTTTTCGTGACCTTCGGGGGCGCCTGCGTGCTCCTTCAACAGCTCACCTTTCTCTCTCCGCCCGTCCGCGTCCTGCCCTTTCTCGGCGCAAAACTGCTGCAGGGCGTTCTCGCCTTTCTGTTCGCCTTCTTAATATGCCCCTATCATCTTTAATCTTCGGCAATAGCGCTCCATCTCTTCCAGAGCATCGCGAATGTCTTCCGAGAGATAGTCGCCCTTGATCTCGATGTACAGGCTGTATCCTCCGTGACACTGCTTCATGGGACGCGATTCGTTCTTGGTCATGTCGAGCCCGTGTCCCGCCATGATGTTCAGAAGCCCCGCGAGCGAGCCCGGTCTGTTTTCGCACACCGCGACCACAAAGATCCTCTCGGTGTGCCGCCACGAATCGCAGCCTCTCTGCAGAAAGAGGAACTGCGTGAAGTTGTTCGGATCGTCCGCGATCTCCCCTTCGTAAGCGGTCAGTCCCTCTCGCAGGAGCTGACTTCCGCCGATGCAGGCATCCGAAGGCAGGCGGATCATGCCGACGCCCTTCGCCGTGCTCTCGACCGCGATGACCTCCGCGTCGGGAATGACCTCCAGCAGAAATTTCGAGCACTGCCCGATCGCCTGATCGTGCGAATAGACGCGCCGCACGTCCGAAAGTTTGCTCCCCTCGGGATAGATGAGCTTGTGCTCGATGCGAAGCGTATAAGAATCCGTCGCCACGAGCGGGCTCTCTTTCAGAAGATCGAGATTCTGCAGCACTCCCCCCTGCAGAGAATTTTCGATGGGCAGCACGCAGGCGTCCGTCTCGCCGCGCACCGCAGAGGCGTGTGCCGCATGAAAATTCGGGTAAGGGACGTGCTGCGCCTGCGGGCAGAGCCGACGGCAAGCGAGTTGAGAATAGCTTCCCTCCGGGCCGAGATAACCGACCTTCATGTCACGCCTTCTCCGCGATGTCGTAAATGAGCCGCTCCGTATCCTCCCAGCCGAGGCAGGGATCGGTGATGGATTTGCCGTAGACGACGTCGCTTGCCTGGTTCCCCTCTTCCAGGAAACTCTCGATCATAAAGCCCTTGACGATGGACTTGAAGTCGCCGTCGTACAACCTGTTCTGCAGGACTTCCTCTACGATACGGATCTGCTGACGGAAATGCTTGCCGCTGTTGGAATGGTTCGCGTCGATGATGACGGCGGGATTTTTCAGATGCGAAAGGCGGTAACCCTCAAAGATCTGCATCACCGTCTCGTAGTGATAATTGGGGATGTCGTTCCCGTAAGAATCGACCAGACCTCGCAAAATGACGTGCGCGAGCTCGTTGCCGCCCGTCGCGACCTGATAGCTCCGATATTTGAATATCTGCGCGCTCTGCGCCGCAAAGACGGAATTGAGGGTAACGGGGATGGAGCCTCCCATCGGGTTTTTGATGCCGACGGGCACCTCGATCCCGCTCGCGACGAGCCGATGCATCTGATTTTCGCTCGAACGCGCGCCGACCGCGACGTAAGAGAGGAGGTCATCGACGTAAGCGTAATTGTCGGGATAGAGCATCTCGTCCGCGGCGGAAAGCCCGCTCACTTCGAGGTTCTTGTTGTGCAGTTCGCGGATGGTGAGGATACCCTTCAGGATATTTTCCTGTTTGTCGGGATCGGGCTGAGAGAACATCCCCTTGTAGCCGACGCCCTTCGTCCTGGGCTTGTTGGTATAGATGCGCGGCACGAGGACGAGCTTGTCCCCGACTTTGTCGCTGAGTTTGCCGAGCCGCTCGGTGTATTCCAGCACGGGTTTGATCTCGTGCGCGGAGCAAGGCCCTACGATGACGAGCAGCTTGCTGCTCCTGCCCGCAATGACATCCGCGACCTCCCGATCGCGGCGCTCTTTGATCTCCTTGAGAGAACGGGGCAGCGGCACAAGCCGTTTGATCTCCTCCGCCGTGGGTATTTTGATTTGTTTTTCGAACATGCGCTTTCCTCTTGTTCAGTGTTTTTTCTGATCGTGTTTTTCCGAAATGAGTTTCTTTATATAATCTCTCGCCGCCTCGGGGACATATTCGTCGACAGGTTTGCCGAACCGAATGCTATTGCGCACGAGAGAGGAACTGATGTGCAGATGCTCCTGCGTCGTGGGAAGATACAGCGTGACGAGCTCGGGATAGAGCGAACGGTTGATGTACTGCGTGAGCGTCTCGTAGTCGTAGTCCGCGCCGTTCCGGATGCCGCGGACGTAAAAGGGCGTACCCTCCTCGCGCATGAGATCGACCACGAGCCCGTCGTAAGAGCGCACGCGCACGCGCGGCTCGCCCGAAAAGGCGAGGGAGAGCATATGCTCCCGCTCCTCGAGCGCAAAATACGGCTGTTTGTCGGGATTGATGAGCACTGCGACGACAACTTCGTCAAACAGGCGCAGGCACTGGCGGATCATGTCGGCGTGGCCGACCGTGGGGGGATCGAACGTCCCCGCAAAAATGCATTTTTTCATAAGTTTCCTTCCTCGCGCGGGTATCTGTAAAAGTGCAGCTTCGTCCTTCCGTACGAGCGGGTGTCGAAGCACTCCAGACCCTCCGCTTCGGGCGCGGCAGTCTCGCACTCGTACACGGCGACGCCCCCCTCTTCGAGACAGCGGAGCCGCGCGATGCGCTCTAAGGCGTCCTTCGCTTCCGCCTGCAAGGCGTAGGGAGGGTCGAGAAAGATGAGATCGAACTTCCTCCGCAGGTTCTGCAGGCAGACGCGGTAATCGGCTCGGGTCACGAGCGCCTCCTCGCGCAGGGCGGAGAGATTTTTTTTCAAAATCGCAAGGCTCTCGGGCGCGACGTCGTTGAACTGAACGAAGGACGCGCCGCGGGACAGGCACTCGATGCCGAGGCTCCCGCTCCCGCAAAACAGATCGAGCGCCGCGGCCTGAGACAGGCGCGGCGTTAAAATGGCGAACAGAGATTCCTTGACGCGGTCGGAGGTCGGGCGCACGTCCTTTCCCTCGAAACTTGCAAGCACTCTGCCGCGGTATTTCCCTGCTATGACGCGCATATCACTGCCTCTTTTTGCCCGCTTCGTTGACCTTCCTGCGGCGCTCGTCCATGCGCTCGCGCTCTCGCTTCTCCCGGCGCGCGCCGAAAATGTAGGAAAAGCCGCTCACGACGACGGGTATGAGGCAGAGAAGGAGCGCCCAGTACAGGCTGACGTCCAGATGGTACGTCGTGCGAAGTACCTGGAAGGGAATGATCGCCCAGCCGGCAAGCATATCCAGGATCGCCTGCGCGATGGATGACGCGCCGATCTCATCCTCCGCCGTGACCTCGCCCACCGTCGCCGCCGCGACGATGATGAGGATCGCCACGGGGAGCGCCATGTAAAACCCGCTCAGAAAGCCCTTGTAGGGGCGATATTCCTGATACGGCTTGTAGTCCTTGCCCTCCTTGACGCTCAGATTGCTGTTTCGGCGCACTTCGCCCGAGAGATACGACTTATAGTGCAGCGCGCCCGCCGACATCATCAGTCTGACGTTAAAATAGATGCAGATCGCGAGCACGCCCGCATAAATGATCCACTTGATCGTATTGTCTTCCAGCGTCTGCGCCGCCAGAAGGATCGTGCTCATGAAGAGATACATGATCCCCGTCGTCACGATCCTGCGAATGCATTCGCGCTGTATGAGCCAAAACTCTTTCATGTCAACCTCTTTTCGCCGCCCGCAGTCCCCGCTCCGTGCAGATCATATCCACGCTCACGTCGCAATCTTCGAACGGCACTTTGTCCAATACCTGAAATTCGTAACAATAGCCGACCTTGAGCGTCTCTTTGCCGCGCAAAAATCGGTCGTAATATCCCCCGCCGTAGCCGAGCCGATGTCCCGCCTCGTCCACCGCGAGCAGGGGAAGGACGGTCACGTCGAAGTCGCCCGGATACGCCTCTCCGATCGGTTCTTCGATTCCGAAGCGGGAGAGGGCATACCTGCCCTTATCCTCGACGGCGACCATTTCTCTGCCTTCCACGCGGGGAGAAAACACCCTCTTGCCCATCGCCTTGAGAACAGCGATGAGTTCGCGCGTGTCCGCCTCGTCGCGAAAGGAGCGATAGACGAAAAACGCGCCCGTCCCGCTCCAGTCCGCGCGCAGAAATGCCTGCGCGGGAGAAGAGGCGCTGCGCTCCCTGCGCAGGGCGCGCATCTCCCTGCGGAGATCGATCTTCTCTTTCATTTTTTGTAGATAAACCTGTGACAGCTGTCACACTCGATGACTCTGCCGTCCGAAAGATGGCTCTGCAACGCGATAGGAAGATCCATGCCGCAGAACGGGCATCGGTTCTCGCGCAGTTCCCCGATGATCGGGAAAATGTGCTCTCTCCTCTTTGCCTTGTATTTTGCAAACACTTCCGGATTGCCCTTCTTTTCGATCGCGGCGAGCTGTCTTTGCAGCGCGTCCAGCTCGGCGGCGCGGCTCTCCTTGATGTCCGAATATTTTATTTTGTATTCCTTGAATTGCTTTTGCGCGGCGAGGGTCTGCTGTTTGAGGGACGCATAATCCTTCTGCGCCGCATTGATCGCGGAAATGAGCTGATTGATCTCCGCCTTGATGCCCTTGAGTTGTTCGGAAATGCTAAGCGCCTGCTTCTTATAGAAAGAGACGTCCGCACCCTGCTCCACGAGATCGTCCAGCGCGGAGAACTCCGAAAGGCTATCGGCGAGCTCGAGGTATTTGCGCGTCAGCGAAGCGGCGGATCGCTCCAGGCTCAACGCCCTGTTGTCGAGAAGCTCCAGCTTCTCAGACGCCTTCTCCAAAAACTTGCGCGCGGAGATGAATTTCTTTCTCTCCTCCGTCGCGGCGATCTCCTGTTCGATGGCGCGGATCTTGCCGTCCACTTCCTGATACTGCAACATGATTTCCAATTCTGACATATTTCCACTCCCGACGGCTAAGCGAGCGGATCCTCGTGCCAAAGACACGGGATCGGCAGGGCCGCCTGACATTTTTTATAATAATTCCGAAAACCGATGAGCTCGGACGCATAGTGCGTCAGATCCACCGCGTTGCACCCCGATTCGAGGCAGAGCGCGACGAGATGATGCTTCCAATCGGAAGAGACGACGGTATCCGCGCCGTTTTCCAGCGCGAAGGCGATCGCCCGTTCGCTGACGCCGGCGCCGCAGAAGGACGCCACGCGGCGCACCTCTTTCGTCCCGTAAAAGCGGACGCGTCCGCTCGAAAAGACAGATTTCACGCGCTCCGCGAATTTCTCCGCCGCACAGGGTTCCACTTCGCATATTTTGCCGTAACCGCCCTTGGAAAGCGGCTCCATGACGGCGCAGCGCTTTCCCCCCAGCGCATCGGCGAGACTGTCGTCGATCCCGCCCTCCGCACAGTCGAGATTGAGGTGCATGGACACGACGGAGATGCCGCGCTCGACGCATCCGATGAGCTTCGCACCGAGCGGATCGTCCGCGCGCAGCGAGCCGATCTTCCCGTAGATCGCGGGGTGATGCGTGACGATGAGCCCCGCCCCCGCTTTTGCGGCAGCCTCTACCGCGCCGAGAGAAAAATCGAGGGAAAACAGGGCGCTGTCCGCCCCCTTCCCCGTATCGACGAGCACGCCGCTGTTGTCGTAAGCGTCGTAAAGGCGGCAATACTCGTCGCTGAGCTCCTTCGGCGCGATCCTGTCGAGCGTCTCAAAAATATCCGCTATCGTCATGAAACGACCTCCTGCATGGCTTTGACGAGCGCCTCCCGCTCCCCTTTCAGAGGTTCGGGAAGCCCCGAAGCGATCTCCTTCTCCCGCTCGATGCGATGGCGCAGATAGCGGAGAAAATCGGCGGGACGCTCGCGCAGATTATCCCTGCCGAAGCGAAATTCCGCCTCCGTGTAAGAGCTCCCACCCGCGCGCGAACCCTTGATCGCGTCGTAGTATTTCCCGTCGTAAAACGTAAAATCCCGTTCGATCTTTGCGCCGCGCCCGACGAGATAGCGTCGGAGCGCCTCCGTGTTCTTCATGGGCTGAAACACGAAGCGCTTCGGTAAAAATCCGCGCTCCAGAATGCCGATGATCTCCATGCCTCCCATGCCCGCAATAAGGACGAGCGAGGTGTCTTCGGCGATTCCCGTCAGTCCGTCGGCGCAATTCGCGCGGCAGCTGCCCTCCTCGATGTGCGCCGCGAGCAGGCGCTCCGCCTTGGCGAGGCTCGCCCTGCTCACGTCCGAAATGACCGCCTCGCGGCACAACCCGTTTGTGAGCATGTACGCCGCGCAGTATCCGTGATCGCACCCCACGTCCGCAAACGTGTCGGCGCGCTCCAGAAGGGAACAGAGCGTCTCGATGCGCGTCATCACTCGAGAAAATCCTTGAGCCGCTTGCTGCGGGAAGGATGACGGAGCTTCCTGAGCGCCTTCGCTTCGATCTGACGGATGCGCTCGCGCGTGACGTTAAATTCTTTGCCGACCTCTTCCAGCGTCCTGGGACGGCCGTCGTCGATGCCGTAACGCAGGCGCAATACCTTTTCTTCGCGCGGGGTCAGCGAATCGAGCACGTCGATGAGCTGTTCTTTGAGCATGGTGAATGCGACGGAATCGGAAGGCGTCGTCGTCTTTTCGTCTTCGATGAAGTCTCCGATGTGCGAATCTTCCTCTTCGCCGATGGGCGTCTCGAGCGAAACGGGATCCTGCGCGATCTTCTGGATCTCGATGACGCGGTCCACGGAAATGCCCATCTCTTTGGCAATCTGCTCGGGCGTCGGCTCCTGACCGAGCTCCTGCAGCAAAAACCGCGAAGTCCGCGTCAGCTTGTTGATGGTCTCCACCATGTGAACGGGAATGCGGATGGTCCTCGCCTGATCGGCGATCGCGCGGGTGATCGACTGGCGGATCCACCACGTTGCGTATGTCGAAAATTTGAATCCCTTCTGGTAATCAAACTTCTCGACCGCCTTCATAAGTCCGAGATTGCCCTCCTGAATGAGGTCCAGAAAGAGCATGCCTCTGCCCACATAGCGCTTGGCGATGGAGACGACGAGGCGCAGATTTGCCTCGGAAAGGCGCTTTTTCGCCGCTTCGTCTCCCTCCTGCATGCGCTTTGCGAGGTCGATCTCCTCGTCTGCGGAAAGAAGGGGCACCCGTCCGATGTCCTTTAAGTACATTTTGACGGGGTCGTCGAGCCCGATGTCGGCGAGCGCCTGCTCGAAGAGCTCCTTGTCGCGCTCCGCCTCGTCGTAGATCTGAATGCCCGCCTCTGCGATCGCCTTGTAGACGAGTTCGATCTGCTGCGGGTTGGTGTCGTATTTTTCCAGTATATCGCAGAGCATGTTCGTGGAGATCGAACCCTTTTTGCGATACCCTTCGACGATACTGTTGATGATGTCTCCCAATTTTGCTTCGGAAATACTCATAATTCACTCCGTTTTAATTTTTTAACGCTTTTGTAAGTTCCTGGATCTGATAGGCGAGACGTTTTCTCGTCTCCACATCATCCGACGCACCGTACGCGGCGTTCAATGCCTGAATTTGTTCTTCGATCTTGTGACGGTTCAGGACGCGGATGCTGTCCTGAAAATATTTTTCCCCCTGCTCCCCTTCGAGCGTGGAACCGTCGTTCAGCTCTAAGATGGCGTCCACCTCCGCTTCCCCCTCGTCAAAGAGCGAAAACAGGTCGGAAGGATGGGGCTCCGTGCCGTTGTCCTTGCAGTCGCAAAGATAGTCCATAATGTCGAGGTGCACGGGATCGGAAAAGGGAAGCGCCTCCAGAAAACAATCCTCCGCGTATCTCTTGCGGAAGAGCGACGCGGCGAGGACAAACCGAGCCGCTTTGGTCAGATAATCGGCGTTGTCGCTCCGCCTGGGCGGCGCCTGCGCCGTCTGTTCCGATTTCGGCAGCCCCTCCAGGTCTCTTCTCAGAGATTCGTAAGTGATGCCCGTCTCGTCGCGGAGCCGCTTCAGAAGCGCCTCTTTCTCGCTCTCCGTCTCCGCCTCGCGCACGACGCGCAGGACGGACGCGATGTACTCGTTCCGCTCCTCGCTCTTGCGCGGATCGTGCCTTTTTGCCGCCACGCGGATTTTGAAATCGATGAGAGGGAGCGCCCTGTCCAGACAATCCCGATACCCTTCGGCGCCCCGTTCGCGGCACACGTCGTCGGGATCGAGCCCGTCGGGAAGGGGCACGACCTTGACCGCCACGCCCTCGCTCTGCATGATCTCCAGCCCGCGGATCGCCGCGTTCTGTCCCGCCGAATCGCCGTCGTAACTGATGTACACCTGAGAGGCATAGCGTTTGACGAGCCGCGCCTGTTCTTTGGTGAGCGACGTACCCATCGACGCCACGACGTTTCGGAATCCCGCCTGATACAGAGAAATGGTATCCATGTATCCCTCGACCATGATGACGGAAGAGAGGGGCTGTTCCTTCTTGAGTTTCTTGAGAAGATTGATGTTGTAAAGCGTCGTCCTCTTGTTGAAGACAACGGTCTCCTTCGTGTTCTTGTATTTGGCGAACTCCGGCTTTTTTTCCAAAAGCCTGCCGCCGAACGCCACCACGTCGTCGAATGCGTTGATGATCGGATAGATGAGCCGCCCCGCCTGCGCATCGTAGATCTTGCCCTTCGATTCGACGCACACGCCGCTGTCCAGAATGTCCCCGCGCGAATAGCCGCGATCCAGAAGGTATTGCGGCAGCGTCCTGAAATCGAGGGAAGCCCCGAGCCCGAACTTCCGCACGATCGGCGCAGAAATGCCGCGCTCCTCCAGATAGGCGAGATGCCTGTCGGCATGACCGCCGTTCAGGTTCGCCCAGTAGAAGCGCGCGGTTTCTTTGAGTATCTTCAGGATCGTATCCCGCTTCTTTTTCAGAGCGATCGTCTTTTCGTCCGAAAAATTCTCCTCGGGCAGCTGCATGTTGGCGCGCGCGGCGAGGAGCTTGACGGCGTCGGGAAAATCGATGTTTTCCATCTCCTCCACAAACTTCACGACATCTCCTGACACGCCGCACCCGAAACAATGATAGAACTGCTCGGACGCATTGATCGAAAAGGAAGGCGTCTTTTCGTGATGAAACGGGCAGCAAGCCCAATAGTTTTCGCCCTTTCTGTCGAGCGAAAGATAGCTTGCCGCCACGTCAACGAGATTATTCCGTTGTTTGAGTTCCTGCATGAATTCAGGATGATACGTTCTCGCCATAATCTCCTTCCCGTTCGTAGATCATCTCTATGTAACGGTCCGTCATTCCGGAAAGATAATCGCACACCGCCCGCTCGTCGCCGAATCGTTCGGCGAGCGCGACGTACGTCTCGGGCATGCGCCGAGGCTCCGCGATGAATCTTTCATAGAGCGCGGAGAGCATTCTCTCCGCTTTTTCCTGCATGGAGCGGTTGGCGTCGTGATACACGCGCTCGAACATGAACGCGCGCAACTTCTCGCTCGCCGCCGCCACCTCCCCGCCCATGCGGACGAAGGGCTGATCGAGCGAACTCTCCACGATGGAAGAGATCGCCGTGTTGATGCGTTTGGAAGGGGAATTCCCCAAAATTTTCACGACGTCTTCGGGCAGATCTTCGTTGCGGATGACGCCCGCGCGGAGCGCGTCCGAAATGTCGTGATTGATGTAGGCGATGCGGTCCGCAAGGGATACCGCCTGCCCTTCGAGCGTCGCGGGGTGACCGCGCTTCGTGTGGTTGAGAATGCCGTCACGCACCTCAAAGGTGAGGTTGAGTCCCTTTCCGTCCTTTTCGATGTATTCGACGACGCGCACGGACTGTTCGTTGTGACGAAAGCCGTGCGGGGAGAGGGAATCGAGCACGCGCTCGCCGACGTGCCCGAAAGGCGTATGTCCGAGATCGTGTCCGAGCGCGATCGCCTCGGTCAGATCTTCGTTGAGCGCCAGTTCACGCGCGATCGAGCGTGCGATCTGCGAGACGTCCATCGTATGCGTCAGCCTGGTGATGTAGTGATCGCCTTCTGGCGCAAAAAACACCTGCGTCTTGTTCTTAAGACGCTTGAACGCGTTGCAGTAAATGATGCGGTCTCTGTCGCGCTGAAAATCCGTCCGCATGGGGCAAGGCGTCTCCTCTCTGTCCCTGCCGCGGCTCGCGTCCGAGCGCGTGGCGTACTTTGACAGAAACCGACGTTCGATGGCGTACGTCCTCTCTTTCATAACACCTTATTTATTCGACAAAACTGACGTTTTCCCTTTTTTTGCTTGATTTTTTTTACATTCCGCCGTTTACGGACAATATTGTGCCGTTGCAGTACTCATTTTTTACAAGAAAAAGCACCGCGTCGGCAATTTCCTCCGCGCTCCCGAACCTTCCCGCGGGAATTTCTTCGCAAAGAGAACGCTTTTCCTCTTCGGAGAGATGCGCGTTCATGGCGGTTTCGATCGCTCCGGGGCTCACGGCGTTGACGCGGATGCCCGCATAGCCGAGCTCGGCGGCGAGCGCTTTGGTCAGCGCGATCACCGCGCCCTTGGACGCGGAATAAGCCGCTTCGCAGCTCCCGCCCCGCTCTCCCCAAACGGAGGCGACGTTGACGATGCACCCCTTCCCGAGCGAAAGCATCTTCTTTGCCGCAAAGCGGCAGCACAGGAAAGTACCCGTCACGTTCACGGCAAACAGGCGGTTCCATTCTTCGAGCGAAGTGTCCTGAAGCTGTCGATAGAGCGCGATCCCCGCATTGTTGACGAGAAGGTCTATCTTTGAAAGGGAAGCGAACAGCGCAGAGAGCTCCGCCTCGCTCGCAACGTCCGCCCTGACGACGTTGAGCCCAGCGCGCGCGGCTTCCGTCGCACTCGCTTCGTCCCTCGCATACGTCGCATAGACCGCATACCCTTCCGCGGCGAGCCGCTTCGAGATCGCAAGCCCGATCCCGCGGGTGCCGCCGGTGACGAGCGCCGTCCTCACAGTACCTTCCTGCGGGAAGGGCGGTAAGCCTTCACCTTTGCGACCAGCTCTTCCGCCACTTCTTTGACGGACTTTCCGTCCGTATCCACGATCACGTCCGCCGTCCCCTCATAGATGGGATAGCGCTTCTTGACGAGCTCGCGGATGCGCTCTTCCATGTTTTCGCGCAGGAGCGGGCGGCTCTCGTTTGCCGTCACGCGCTCCATGAGCGTCTCTGCTCTGGCGCGCAGAAAGACAATGACGCCCTTGTTGCGCAGCGCCACGCTGTTTTCCAGGCGGAGGACCAGACCTCCCCCCGTCGAGATGACGAGATTGTCCATCGCGCACAGTTCGTTCGTCACCTGCGTCTCCAGGCGGCGGAAATGCTCCTCTCCGTAATATTCGAACAGATCGGAGATCTTGCCGTATCTGTCCGTAATGATCATATCCGTATCGTACCACTGACGGTTGAGCATGCGCGCAACTTCGATGCCCACGCTCGTCTTGCCCACTCCCATCATGCCGCAAAGCGCAATATTCATAACCGAAAACTCTCCACTGCCAATATATATCCTCGTTTTCCGAACCCGAAGATCGTCCCCTTGCACACAGGCGAGATCACGGACGTGTGTCTGAATTCTTCCCGCGCCGCAATGTTGGACATGTGTACCTCGATGACAGGCACGTCCACGGAGGCAATCGCGTCGCGCAGCGCATACGAATAGTGCGTGAATGCGCCCGCGTTCAGCACGACGCCGTCGTATCCGTCCGCCTCCTGGATTCTGGTGCAGATCTCCCCTTCGAAATTGCTCTGAAAGAAATCCGCCGTATCTCCGTTCTTCTCGCAGAACGCCGAGATCTCGGCGTTGATCTCATCGAGCGTCTGCGTGCCGTACACGCCCTTCTCCCGCAAGCCCGTCCGATTGAGGTTCACACCGTTTACGATCAAAAATCTCATAACTCCTCCGTATATGCATCGAACAGCCGCTTTGCTTCCCGTTCGTCGGGCGTCCTGCCCAGGAAGATGCAATCCGCGTAATATGCCTGATAGAACAGCATGCCCTCGCCGTTGATCGTCTTTTTGCCGCAACTTTCCGCGATGCGCAAAAATTCCGACTGCTTGGGCTCATAAATGAGATCGTATGCCGTATCGCAGCGGCAGAGAAGCTCCGCGCCGACGGGGCTCATCCCCACGCTCTTGTGCATTCCCACGCCCGTGCAGTTCAGAACGAGATCGTAATCGTCCGGCTCAGCGGCCGCAAGCGGCGTAAAACAGCCGAACTCATCCCAAACCTCTTTGAGCCGCTCCGACGATTTTTCGGTGGCGAACACGCTCGCCCCCGCCTCCGCAAGCTTATAGATGACGCTCCTGCCGACGCCTCCCGTCCCGACGACGAGCGCTTTGCGCCCGCGCATGTCCACGCCGTTGCAGGCGAGGGAGAGCATGAAGCCGACGCCGTCCGTGTTGTAGCCGACGCGCTCCTTCGCACAGACGGTATTGACCGCCCCGAACACCTTTGCGTCCCCCTCGACGCGCTTCAGATGCTTCATCACGTCGAGTTTGAAGGGAATGGTCACGTTGACAAAGTCATATCCGCTCAGAATTTCCTCTATCTTCTCCCCGAAGGTTTCGGGTGAAAGGGAGATCGCATCGTAAGTGCAGCTCTCGCCCATATGTTCCACAATAAATTTATGCATTTTCGGGCTCAAAGAACGGGAAACATCCTTGCCCACCACCGCCATTTTTAACATTCTGCCTCCTTTGCCGCCTCCAAGATGCGTGAGACGTACTCCTCATAGGGCAATTTTACCGTATCGAAGATGCCCTTCGAAATGGGCGCGATGAAGGTCACCGTCCCCGCCGATTCGTTTTTCTTGTCCATGCGTGCGCCGCCGATCGCCGCTTCCGTCACGGCGGGAATGCCGCCGACCACCTTCCGCGCGAGCGCCTTGAGCGTATCGCCGTACTCCTGTTTGCAAAGCCCCATCGCCTGCGCGACGCACGTCTCGTACCAGAGTCCGATCAGAACGTATTCGCCGTGCGAGAGCTTCTTGTCGTACAATTCCAGCGCATGCCCCAGGGTATGCCCCATGTTCAGCGATTTCCTGAGCCCCGTCTCCCGCTCGTCCTTTCTGACGACGTTCGCCTTGTGATCGATGCAGAGCTTCGTGATCTCCTCCAAAAAGGAAAGATCGAACAGATTGTCGATATGCTTGAGAACTTCCTTATAGATCTCCGCGGAGAGCGCCGCGTACTTGACGATCTCGCCCAAGCCGCATTTGAGTTCGCGCACGGGGAGCGTCCGCAAAAAGAGCGGGTCGACGACGACCGTCTGCGGCTGATAGAACATGCCGACGACGTTTTTGATGTTGTTCATGTCGATCGCAGTTTTCCCGCCTACCGAGCTGTCCACCTGCGCGAGCACGGTCGTCGGGATCTGCACGCATCTGATGCCCCGCATATACAGTCCCGCCGCAAGCCCTCCGATGTCACCCACGACGCCGCCGCCCATGGCGAAGAGGCATGACGTGCGCAAAAGCCCCGCTTCCGTCATCGCCGTCAGAATGTTCCCGAGCTCGGAGAAATTCTTGTTTTCTTCCCCTGCGGGCAGCACATACAGCGGAGTATTGCCGAATACGGAAGAAATCAACCCTCCGTACAGCTCATAGACGTTGCTGTCCGTCAGAAGAAAGTTCTTTTGCCCCTTCAAAAGGGCGGGAACGCACCTGTGAAAGGCGCCTTCCCCCACAAAGACGGAACTTTTGACGGAAGCCTTCAACACGATCTCTTTCATAATTCCTCCATGCGTTACGGCAACAGCGCGTAACGCCCGATCACTTCTTCCATGGTGTCGCCGCCCAGCCGCGCGAGCACTTCGCCCGCGAGCACCGTCGCCGCCACGCTCTCCAGTACGATCTCCGCAGCACAGATCGCGCATACGTCGCTGCGCTCGTTGTCTGCGCGCATGGGCTCGTGCGTGACAAAATCCACCGTGCCGAGCCCGCGCATGAGGGTGGGAATGGGCTTCATCGCGCAAGTCAGCGCGATCTCCTCGCCGTTGGACATGCCGCCCTCGATTCCCCCCGCGCGGTTGGTCTTTCTGTGAAACCCGCCGTCATAGCAGATCTCGTCGTGCACTTCGCTACCCCTGTGCGAGGCGACGCGCGCGCCGAGCCCGACTTCCACGCTCTTGATCGCCTGCACGCCCATCAGCGCGCCCGCGAGCTTTCCGTCGAGCTTGCTTTCATAGGACATGCACGAACCGAACCCGCTCTTGAGCCCCTTGACGCGGATGCAGATCTTGCCGCCCGCCGTATCCCCTTCCTCGCGCAGGCGGTCGATGAGCGCCATCGCCTCCGCCTGTTTTTTGGGGTCGAGCATGAAGAGCGGCTCGTCTTTCGCCCTTTCCAGCGCCTCGAAGGGATATTCCGCCTCGTCCCGCACGCCGCAGACTTCCGAGACGTATCCCGACACGAAAACGCCGAGCGCTTCGAGCAGCTGACGGCAGATTCCGCCCGCCGCGACGCGCACCGCCGTCTCGCGCGCGGAAGAACGCTCCAGGATGTTGCGCGCGTCGCTCTGTCCGTATTTGAGCATCCCGGAAAGATCGGCGTGACCGGGGCGCACGCGCGTCACCGTGCGCAGGGACGTATCCGCCTCCTTCGCTCCCATGACGCGCTCCCAGTTGGCGTGATCTCTGTTTGCCACCTGAAAACAGACGGGGGAACCGAGCGTCTCTCCCGCGCGCACGCCCGCCAGAAATTCCACGCGGTCGCGCTCGATCTTCTGACGCGCCCCTCTGCCGTATCCGCTCTGCCGCAGTGCCAACAACCTGTCGATGGCATCGAAATCGATGTGCAGGTGCGCAGGCAAACCTTCCAGAATGCCGACCAGCGCTTTGCCGTGAGATTCTCCCGCCGTGACCAATTTCATACCCTTCTCCTATCATTCATTTCGATGAACGTACATTCTTTCATTTTTTATTATAATACAGAAAGAAAAAAATGTAAACGGTTTTTTTTGCCTTTTGCCCGAAAATTCACACTTTCCCCTCTCCGTGCGGCGCGGAAACGACAAAAAAGGGCGGAAAATCCGTCCTTTTTTTTCTCAGGGTCCGCCGCGCGCAAAGAACCTGTCTTCTCTCCTCCCGCGGGTGTGCGGAGAAAACATCTCCCTCTCGCGTCGTCTCACGAACGGAAGGTAAATTCCCCGTTTTCGTAGCCGATCGCGACCGTGCCCTCCTTGTCGAGTTCTCCGAGGAGAAGCAGCTCGCTGAGCCTGTCCTCGATGCAGCGCTGAATGACGCGCTTGAGCGGCCTTGCGCCGTACTGTTCGCTGTAGCCTTCCTCCACGAGCTTTTCCTTCGCCGCGTCTGAGACGATGAGATCGAGTCCGCCCGGCGCGAGGCGCTTGGCGAGCCCCGCCAGCATCTTTTCGCAGATCTCCTTGGTCTCGTCGCGGGTGAGCTTGCGGAAAATGACGATATTGTCCAGCCGATTTAAAAATTCAGGTCTGAACTGCCCCTTGAGCGCGTCGTTGATGCGCTCTTCCTCCTCGATGCGCGCCGACTCTTCGCTGTTGAAGCCGAGCGCCGCTCCGACCTGTCCCGCGCCCACGTTGGAAGTCATGATGATGACGGTGTTCTTGAAGCTGACGACCCGCCCCTTGCTGTCCGTCAGCCGCCCGTCGTCCAAAATCTGAAGCAAAACGTTGAACACATCCGCATGTGCCTTTTCGATCTCGTCGAAGAGCACGACGGAATACGGCTTCCTCCGAACGCGCTCGGTCAGCTGCCCGCTCTGTTCGTCGTCGTATCCTGCATAGCCGGGAGGCGCTCCGATGATCTTGGAGACGGAATGCTTCTCCATGTATTCGCTCATGTCGAGGCGGATCATCTGCTTTTCGTCGCCGAACATCGCCTCGGCGAGCGCCTTGGCAAGATCGGTCTTGCCCACGCCCGTGGATCCGACGAAGAGGAAGGAACCGATGGGCTTCCCGGGGTCCTTGATGCCTGCGCGCGCGCGGCGGATGGCGCGGGAGACCGCGCGGACCGCCTCCTCCTGTCCGACGATGCGGCAATGCAGCTCTTCCTCCAGCCGCATGAGCTTGACGCTCTCCTCCTCCGTGATCCTCAGGACGGGAATGTCCGTCCAGGTACTGACTATGGAGGCGATCTCTTCTTTGCCGATCTTGGGGCGGTTGTCCTGACTGTTTTCGTGCCACTCCTCGCGGATGTTTGCGATCTCGCGCTGCAAAGCCGTCATCTCGCCCTGAAGCTCCCCCGCCTTGATATAATCCATCACCAGCGCGCAACGCTTGATCTGCCGTTCGAGCGCCTCGATGCGAGCCTGCTTTTCCTTGACGCCGCGCGGCTGTTTGTACGTCATGAGCCGCGCCTTCGAACCCGCCTCGTCGATGATGTCGATCGCCTCGTCGGGCACGAAACGGTCGTTGATATAACGATCGGAGAGGCGCACCGCCGCATCGATCGCTTCGTCCGTGATGATGACGCCGTGATGCGCCTCATATTTTTCCCGCAACCCTTTCAGAATGGCGATGGTGTCTTCGATCGAGGGCTCTTCCACGGCGACGGGCGTGAACCTTCGCTCCAGCGCGCTGTCCTTTTCGATGTATTTGCGGTATTCCTCGGGCGTGGTCGCGCCGATCGTCTGCAACTCTCCGCGCGCGAGCATGGGTTTTAAGATATTCGCCGCGTCCATCCCCGATTCGGACGTCGCCCCCGCGCCGACGAGCGTATGGATCTCGTCGATGAACAGAATGACGTCGCCGTCTTCCCGCACCTCGCGGATGACGTCCTTGAGCCGCTCCTCAAATTCTCCGCGGTATTTCGTCCCCGCCAGCATGCCCGCAAGGTCGATGGAGAACACGCGCTTGTCCGAAAGAAGTTCGGGGACGTTCCCCGAAACGATGTCCTGCGCCAGCCCTTCGACGACGGCGCTCTTGCCCACGCCGGGCTCGCCGATCAGAACGGGATTGTTCTTCGTGCGGCGGGAGAGCACCTGAATGACTTTGTCCGTCTCCTTCTTTCTGCCGATCACGGGATCGAGCAATCCCTTTCTCGCGCGCTCCGTCAGATCGACGCCGTATCTGGAGAGAAGAGAGAGTTCTTGGGACGACTTGTTTTCCTCGCGCGGCGTTTCCCCAAACAACAACGAGCCGAACGCTTTCTTTTCAACGGGCTGACCGAACTCCGGTTCCTCTCCGCACAGCTCTCTGCGCATATTTTCGAGATC
>CALVME010000042.1 GCA_944342055.1 uncultured Clostridia bacterium
AATACATTGACTATTGGAACAATGAGAGAATCTCTCTCAAACTAAAAGGAATGAGTCCGGTTGGGTACCGAACTCATTGCCAAGCAATTTAATTTAATTTTTTGTCCAAACTTTGGGGTTCACTTCAGTTTCGCCGTGCCGCCTTTGCGGTTTTTTTGAAATCAATACATGCCGCCCATGTCGCCTGCGCCGGGTGCGGGAGGAGCCGGAGGGGTGGGAATGTCCGTTACGATGCTCTCGGTCGTGAGCAAGGTAGCCGCGACGGAAGCCGCGTTCTGCAGGACGGAGCGGGTGACCTTCGTCGGGTCGATGATGCCGCTCTCTACCATGTCGACGTACTTATTGTTGAGCGCGTCGAAGCCATAGTTCAGCTTCTTGGAAGTGACGATCCTGTCTACAATGACGGAGCCGTCGAGCCCTGCGTTCTTTGCGATCTGGCGAAGAGGCTCTTCGATGGCGCGAAGCACGATGGTCGCACCCGTCTTTTCGTCGCCCTCCAGAGAGGAGACGAGCTGTTTGAGCGCGGGGATGCAGCTGAGCAGCGCTACGCCGCCGCCGGGCACGATGCCTTCTTCGACTGCCGCGCGGGTCGCCGCGAGTGCGTCGTCGATGCGAAGCTTCTTTTCCTTCATTTCGACTTCGGTCGCCGCGCCGACGTTGATGACCGCTACGCCGCCCGCAAGCTTAGCGAGGCGCTCCTGCAATTTCTCTCTGTCGTAATCGGAAGTGGTCTCCGCGATCTGCGCCTTGATGGAGTTGACGCGCGCGAGGATGTTGTCGGGGTTGCCTGCGCCGTCGACGATCGTCGTGTTGTCCTTGTCGACTTTGACCTGACCTGCGCGACCGAGCATGTCGGGCGTGGCGTCTTTGAGTTCATAGCCGAGGTCGGAGGAGACGACGGTGCCGCCCGTCAGGACAGCGATGTCTTCAAGCATCGCCTTTCTTCTGTCGCCGAAGCCGGGTGCCTTGACTGCGACGCAGTTGAACACGCCTTTGAGCTTGTTGACGATGAGGGAGGCGAGCGCGTCGCCCTCGACGTCTTCCGCGATGATCAGAAGGCGAGCGCCCTGCTGAGCGAGGGGCTCGATGAGGGGCAGGATCTCCTGAAGAGAGGAGATCTTCTTATCCGTGATGAGGATATAGGGATTGTCGAGGACTGCCTCCATCTTATCGGTGTTGGTGACCATGTAAGCGGAAGCGTAACCTCTGTCGAACTGCATGCCGTCCACGGTGGTGAGTTCCGTCGTCATGGACTTGCCCTCTTCTACGGTGATGACGCCGTCCTTGCCGACTTTCTCCATCGCCTCGGAGATAAGCTTGCCGATCGTCTCGTCGCCTGCGGAAATGGATGCGACCTGCGTGATCGCCTTCTCGGACTCAACGGGCTTGGAGATGCTCTTGATGTGCTCGACTGCCGTGTCTACCGCCGCCTGAATGCCTTTTTTCAGGATGATGGGATTTGCACCCGCGGCGAGGTTCTTCAACCCTTCGTGAATGATCGCCTGCGCGAGCACGACTGCCGTCGTGGTGCCGTCGCCCGCTACGTCGTTGGTTTTCGTGGAAACTTCTTTGACGAGCTGTGCGCCCATGTTCTCGAAGGGGTCGGAAAGCTCGATTTCCTTTGCGATGGTCACACCGTCGTTGGTGATGAGGGGAGCGCCGAACTTCTTATCGAGCACGACGTTTCTGCCCTTGGGTCCTAAGGTGATTTTGACGGTATCGGCGAGCACGTTGACGCCGGTCTCCAGTGCCTTTCTGGCTTCTTCTCCGTATTTGATCTGTTTTGCCATACTGATTTACGCTCCTTAAATTATTCTACGATCGCGAGAATGTCGCTCTGTTTGATAATGGTGAACTCTTTTCCTTCCACTTTGAAGTTGGAACCCGCATAGTTTGCGCAGAGTACCTTATCTCCGACTTTTACCTGCATGACGACTTCTTTTCCATCGATCATGCCGCCGGGGCCTACTGCGACGACGACGCAAGTCTGGGGCTTTTCTTTGGATGCGGCAGTCAGAATAAAGCCGGACGCGGTTTTTTCTTCTGCCTGCACGCTTTCGACAACGACCTTATCGAATAACGGTTTGATGTTCATGATTCATCCTCCATAGATTTCTTTGAACGCTCGGAACGATCCGATTTCAATTTTCTTATATATTATAAACGGCTTTTTGCCGACCTCAAACAGAAAAAACAGAAAAGTTTCAAAAAATTTTTCGTCGGAATGACGGGGACGGGGATTGCATTTTCCGTTTCGTTATGTTAAAATCATAAAAGCGTAAGAAGTGAAAGCGGAGGCGTTCAATGAATAAGTGGGATAAGCGGTTTATGTCGCTTGCGGAGACGGTGGGCGGCTGGTCGAGTTGTTATCAGGAAAATCGGCACGTCGGCGCCGTCATCGTCAAAGACAAGCGGGTGATGACGACGGGTTACAACGGCGCGCCGTCCGGCATTCGCAATTGCGTGGAGAAGCAGGAATGCCTCCGCCGCAAACTCAACATTCCCAGCGGGACGCAGCAGGAGATCTGCTATGCCGTCCACGCGGAACAGAACGCGATCATTCAGGCGGCGAAATACGGCATCTGCGTGCAGGGCGCGACGCTTTACTGTACGCACCAGCCCTGCGTCATATGCGCCAAAATGATCATCAACGCGGGCATTTCCCGCGTCATCTATCGTTACGGCTATCCCGATTCCTTTTCGTTGCGGTTGTTCGAAGAGGCGGGCGTGATCATCGAAAAATATCAGGAGGAAACAGAATGAATCCCATCGTCACCTTTACCATGGAAAACGGCAGTACCTTTCGGGCGGAGCTCTATCCCGAAAAGGCGCCCAATACGGTCAACAACTTCATTTCGCTCGCGTCGCAGGGGTTTTATGACGGGCTGACCTTTCACAGAGTGATCAAGGGCTTTATGATCCAGGGCGGCGATCCCGTCGGCAACGGCACGGGCGGCCCGGGATACGGCATCCGCGGCGAGTTCCGCATGAACGGCTTTGCGAAAAACGACATCAAGCATCTGCGCGGCGTCCTTTCGATGGCGCGCTCGATGTTCCCCGATTCCGCAGGCTCGCAATTTTTCATCATGCACGAGAATGCGGCGCATCTGGACGGACAGTATGCCGCGTTCGGCAAGGTCATCGAGGGCATGGAGGCGGTTGACGCGATCGCAAACGTCAAGACGGACAGAAACGACAAGCCGCTCTCGCCGCAGGTCATCAGCTCGGTCAAAGTGGAGACGTTCGGCGTGGAATATCCGAAGCCGCAGAAGACGTCGAGATTTTAATGTAAGCAATGTAAGCGGCGAAGGGCGCGTTTTCCGCCTTTCGCCGCTTGCGATTTTTCGCGCAGTTTTCACAGTGCGTTGTCAAAAAGAATATATTGGAATGCTACAATTCACCCGTTGAATTGAAATAAAAAGGAAAAATCTTCTTATGTTGGAACTCAAAAAAATCACAAAACAATATGTTGTGGCGGATCAGACGGTCAACGCGCTCAACGGCGTGGATCTCGTGTTCCGCGAAAACGAATTCGTTTCCGTGCTCGGACCCTCCGGATGCGGCAAGACGACGATGCTCAACATCATCGGCGGGCTCGATCGCTATTCGAGCGGCGATCTCGTCATCAACGGCGTTTCCACTAAGCAGTATAAAGACAAAGATTGGGATACATATCGCAATCACCGCATCGGTTTCATCTTTCAAAGTTACAATCTGATCCCGCATCAGACCGTGCTTGAAAACGTCGAGCTCGCTCTGACGATCGCGGGTATCTCCAAATCCGAACGCAGGCGCAGGGCGAAGGAGATGCTCGGCAAAGTCGGGCTGAGCGATAAAATCAAAAACAAGCCGAGTCAGCTTTCGGGCGGACAGTGTCAGAGAGTGGCGATCGCACGGGCGCTCGTCAACGACCCTGAGATCCTGCTCGCCGACGAGCCGACGGGCGCGCTCGATTCTAAGACGAGCGTGCAGATCATGGAGCTTTTGAAGGAGATCGCAAAAGACAGGCTCGTCATCATGGTCACGCACAATCCCTCTCTCGCGGAAGAGTATTCCACCCGCATCGTGCGGCTGATGGACGGCTGCGTGACGGACGATTCCGATCCCGTCACAGAGGCGGAACGGCAGGAAATGCAGGACGCCGCGAAGAGAACGCAGGAAAAGGACAGAGACGGGCGCGGGGAAAAGAAGCGCAGGGCGGAAAAAACGTCGATGGCGTTCGGCACCGCGCTTTCGCTGAGTTTCAAAAACATGATGACGAAGAAGGGCAGAACGACGCTCGTCTCCTTTGCGGGGAGCATCGGCATCATCGGCATCGCTCTGATCTTGTCGCTTTCACAGGGATTCCAGACTTACATCGATACGGTGGAAAAAGACACGCTCTCCTCTTATCCTGTGAGCATTGAAAAGCAGACGATCGATTATACGGCGCTGCTTCCCTCCATTTCGAACGGCGAAGGAGAAGTGACGGAACCGGAAGAAGGCATGGTGTATCCCAACAGCTCCCTGACCGAATTGTTCGGCGCGCTGATGGGCGGAGCCGTGGAAAACAATATTTCGGATTTCAAGACGTACCTTGAAGAGTATGAAGGGCTGGATTCCTATGTGAGCGCGGTGCAGTACGGCTACGACGTGGAGCTCTCCATCTACGGCAAGGACGCGGCGGGCAAGACCGTCGTCATCAATCCTTCTTCGCTGTTCACCGATTTTTTGGGCAGCCAGGGTGCGATGATGGGGCAGATGACGGCAAATATCTGGCAGGAGATGCTTGACAATCGCGAGCTCCTCGAATCGCAGTACGACCTTCTGGAGGGCAGCTGGCCGAACGAATACAACGAAGTCGTCGTCATCGTCGATGAGAACAACAGGATCAACGATTATGTCCTTTATGCGCTCGGTTTCTACGACAACGAAGAGATGAAGGAAATATTTGACGCGATCGTCTCCGGCGAGGAGTATGAGCTGCAAAAAGACCCCATTCCTTTTTCCGATATCTTATCCAAGACATACAAGGCGATCTATGCCACCGATCTCTACGAAAAGACGGAAAGCGGCTGGGCGGATAAGAGCGAGGACAGCATCTACCTCGAGAGCAAGTACGAAAGCGCCGAGACCATTCGCGTCGTCGGCATCTTAAGACCGAAAGAGTCTGCGGCGGCGACCGCCATGACGGGAACGATCGGCTATACCAAAGAGCTCACCGAACATTACATCGAAAAAATCAACGGCAGCGCGATCGTGCGGGAACAAATGGAGAATCCCGACGTCGACGTATTCACGGGCATTCCGTTCGATCAGGGCGAACAGACGCTGACGATCGAAGAGGCGAACATGATGTTCGAGCAGATGCTCTCCTCGATGGAGCCGCAGAGGCAGGAGGAAGCTCGCCAATTCTGGGCGAATTTAAGCGATGCCGAAAAGATCAAGCTCATGCAGGACAATTTGCCTTCCACGAACGCGACGTACGAGGGGAATTTGGAAAAACTGCAGGTCTGCGACCTCGAGAAGCCGAGCAAAATTCTGATTTATCCCGTGGACTTTGAGACCAAAGACGAGGTGTCGCGCATCATTGAAGAATACAACCAACTGCAAAGGGAGGCAGGCAAAGAGGAAAATATCATCGTCTATACCGACTACATCGGCTTGATGATGTCCTCCATTACCGTGATCAT
>CALVME010000043.1 GCA_944342055.1 uncultured Clostridia bacterium
AAATGCAAAGAAAAGAGGGGCTGTTTTTTCTTCTTTTGCGACAAAACGCCCGAAATTTGTGCTTTCGGGCGTTTTGCTATTTTTTATGAAACAATTCGGCGATCGTATAATAGAGCGGAATGCTCAAAAAAATGATCCAGGCGGGGTGCCAGAATTCCCAGACGCAGCCGAGAAAAAGATAGACGGCGGTGACGAGGACGGGAAAGGCGAAGGCGGAGGCGTTGCGCTTTCTGACCGCTTCGCCGAGCGAGGCGACGATCGGGACGAGCAGGAACAGAAGCCAGGCGGGGTGCCAGAAATTTCCTAAAAAGCCGAGCAGGAGAAAGGCAACCAGACAGAGGAAAAAGACGGCGGCGTCGATGCCTGCCCACAACCGCTGAACGCGGGCGGCGATCACGTTGACGGTAAAGGTGTCTCCCTCGCGCCTTGTCTCGATTTCGTCGCCGTTTTCGCGATGTTTTTTGATAAATTCGGCGAGCTCCTTCGGCGCATCTTCCGCGTCATTCCGGCTGTCTGACGCTTCGCCTTCGCTCTCTCGTTTTTTTTCTCCGCCATGAAAGGTTTCGTCCTCCGTTTTGGAAGGCGTTCCCCCGTTTGGAGAAGTTTCGCTCCGCTCGGCAGGGGCAAGAGCGTCGCTTCTTGCCTCGTCGGAGAGGATGAGTTCGTCGAGAGAGATATGATAGAGTTTCGCGAGGCGGATGAGGTTTTCCGTGTCGGGGGAAGCTTCGCCGCATTCCCATTTGCTGACCGCCTGGCGGGAAATGCCGAGCGCCGCGGCGAGCGCTTCCTGGGAATAGCCGTGCGCCTTTCGGTGCCGTTGCAGTCTGTTTGCAAGTTGCAGATCCATCGTATTGCTCCTTTTTTTCTTGCATTATAGCACATCGATCATCCGCGCGCCACCCATTTTGCTTGGAAGTTTGGCAACCATTGGTTGCATTTTCTTCTTTTTTCGCCGTTTGAGCGTTTTTTTGCCCGTTTCTGACCGTTTCGCCGCCGTGCGCCGCGCCGCTTGTTGATCAAAATGAGGCAAGGAAAAAAAGGGATTTTTTGCATTTTGTACTTGAAAGGGAAGGTGTATTGTGATAAAATAAAGAAAGGAGGGAAAGAATGTGAAAAAATTCAACGGCAAAAAAGCAAGGCGCACGGGCGCAATCTGCCTGGCGCTCTCCGCATTGATGGGTGCGAGCGCGCTCGTCGGATGCGGCGACGATTCCGAAAAACTGCACGCGAGGCTCACCGTAGACGGCGCGACGCGCGGCGCGGAGATCAGCGACGATCTGTTCGGCATTTTCCTGGAGGACATCAACTATGCGGGAGATGCGCTGAATGCGGAACTCATCCGGAACAAGACGTTCGGCTATGAAGAGTCGAAGAAGGCTTGGAGCGACGTGGGCAACGTCACGACGACGGTCATTTCGGACGCGGAAGACGGAATTTGCGCGACCAACCGCGAATATCTGCATCTGGAAAACGCAGGCGAGGGCGAAGGCGGCGTCTCCAACGTCGGATTTGTCGAAGGCATGGCGATTCAGAAGGACGCGACGTACACCTTCTCCGTTTACGTTCGCGCGGGGGCGTATGCGGGCAATTTGGTCGTCAGACTGACGGACGGTGCGACGGAATACGCTGCGGCGAAATTCCGCGTACAGTCCTCGGAGGATTGGGTAAAATATCAGACGACGCTGACCGCTTCGGACAGCTGTTCGAAGGATCTGACCTGCCAGGTGCTCCTCGATCAGGCGGGCGCGGTCGATCTGGACGTCGTTTCCCTTGAGCCGGACGACAACATCAACGGATTCCGAAAGGATCTCGCCGAGGCGCTCAACGGGCTGAGCCCCCGCTTCGTGCGCTTCCCCGGCGGATGCGTCATCGAGGGCAAGACGCTCGAACTCGCCTATGACTGGAAAGATTCCATCGGCGTGGACAAGGAGACGGGAAAGGCGGTCGAGGTGACCACTTCCGTCGTTTACGAAGACGGCGCCACGGAGACGGAGACCGTGACGGGTGCAGACGTCGCGCGCAGGACGGGCGGCAACATCTGGACGACGCAGACCGATTACGGCATCGGATTCTATGAATATTTCATGCTCTGCGAATATCTGGGCGCGACGGCGATCCCCATCGTCAACTGCGGCATCGCCTGCATGACGCAGGGAGACGGTCAGCAGTATCAGACGGAGATCGGCAGCGAGGAGTTCAACTATTATGTGCAGAACGCGCTCGATCTCGTGCTTTATGCGAAGGGCGACGTCAACTCTTCCGATCCCGAAGAGGCGTACTGGGCTTCCGTGCGCACGGCGATGGGACATGCGGAGCCGTTTGAGATGGATTACATCGGCATCGGCAACGAGCAATGGGGCAACGCCTATTACGAGCATTACGAGGCGTTCCGCGATGCGTTCATCGCGGCGGGCGAAGAGAACGAGCTCTATCGCAGCGTCGAGCTCATCGTGGGCAACGGCTGCCTCTTCACGGACACCGAATACGGCACGCCGCTCGCGCGGGCAAGTATGTATAAG
Organism: uncultured Clostridia bacterium; assembly: GCA_944342055.1. Taxonomy (GTDB): domain Bacteria; phylum Bacillota; class Clostridia; order Christensenellales; family Borkfalkiaceae; genus RGIG8762. Next base: position 2,520 of record CALVME010000043.1, read on the forward strand.
GCGCTCAAGAGCGGCAAGATCGAAAAGTGCACCGACTATGCGATCGTCGACGAGCATTATTACATGAATTACACGGATTTCCTCGCAAACGCCGATCACTATGACACCTATTCCCGCGACGAGACGAAGAAGTATTACGTCTTTGCCGGCGAATATTCCGCAAATCAGCAGGCAGATCTGAAGGGCGACACCTACTCCGTCATTTTCAACAGTGTCACGGCGGCGATCGCCGAGGCGGCTTACATGACGGGCATCGAGCGCAACGGCGACATCGTCAAGCTTGCGGCTTATGCGCCCGTATTCGGTCACAAAGTCGGCGCAAACAACCAGTGGGCGGTCGATATGATCTACTACGACAACACCTCGTATCTGCCTTCCTGCAACTACTATGTACAGCAGATGTTCTCGCAGAACCAGGGCGACTATGTGCTCAACGCGGAACTCACCTACGAGAAGAAATTCGAGGAAATGGCGACCTATGAGATCAAGCGTTCGGGCGGCGCGAAGGGCAAGACGGTAGATTCCCTCTATTACGTCGCAAGCGTGGACGAAAACGGCGATATCATCATCAAGATCGTCAACGCGAATCCCGATCAGCACGTCAACGTTGCGATCGATCTGACGGGCGTCACCTACGACCCTTCCGTCGAAGTGACCGTATTGCAGAGCGACAGCGGCAAGACGACGAACAAAGACTCCATCGAAGTCGCGCCCGAAAAGAGCACGATGCAGGCGGGAGAGGAGTTCGTCTATCGCGCAGAGAAGAACAGCCTGACCGTCCTTCGCATCCACACCAAATAAAACAGAGGAAGCCGCCTTTACACAGGCGGACGCCTGAAAGAAAAAGATCTCCCGCACCGCGGGAGATCTTTTTCTTTCTAAGTGTTGCACTTAGTTTGATCATTCATTTTTACGGCAGGGCGTCCGCTTCGAAGTGAACGGTCACGGACGAGAAAAGCCCCGACATGTACAGACCTTCGATGTCCTTCCACATTGCCTCCGTGCCTGCGAAATACACGTTCTGAAGCGTGCCGCCGCAGCCTTGGAATGCGTCTGCTCCCACCTTTTCGACGGAAGCGGGAAGGAAGAGCCTCTCTATCCTGCTCCATGCGACGAGTTCGGCGGGAATTTCCTGTACGCCGTGCGGGAGGGAGAGTTCCCGAAGCGCCGCAAAGCGGAACGATCCCTCGCCGAGCGAGGTCAGCGTATCGGGAAGGGCGATCTCTTCCAATGCAGAGCAGTTGGCGAACGCGCTTTCGCCCAGGCTCGCCAGCGACTGCGGCAGCGTCACCGACGAGAGCGACGCGCATCCGGAAAAGGCATTTTTGCCGATCGTCCTGACGGAATCGGGCAGGACGGCGGAGACGATCGCGCTGCCCGAAAGCGCCCCTTCTCCGATCTCCGTGACGGCGGCGCCGCGGTAAGAGGGAGACAGGACGAGCGCCTCTCCCGCAAAATTTCCGATGCCGACGAGGGCGTAACTGCCGTTTGACAGCAATTCGTAATCGAGCCCGACCGAATATCCTTCCGGGATCTCGGCGAGTCCGCAGCGCGCACAGGCGCCGCCGACGTAGTCGTGACCGAGCGCGGGGAGCGTTTCCGAGTAAGACTCTCCGCAACCCGTGCAGGTGTAAGCGGTCATTCCTTCTTCCGTGCAGGTCGCCGCTTTCGTCGCGCTCACTTCATAGGAATGGGTATGCGAGCAGGCGGATAAGCCGATCAGCGCGAAGCAAAGCAGGGCGGGCAGGGAGAGCAGAGCAATTTTGGTTCTCTTGTTCATGTCACACCTCCTTTCGGATCGCTATGGCGTCCTTTTCGTCTTCAGTATAGTATAACCTGCCCGCTTTGTCAATAGGGGAAGAATGGTGAAAAGCGGGGAGGCTTGTCCCGAGGGCGGCAGAAAAAGGAAACAAGTTTTTATGGGAAAGAGGCGGGAGACGAAGTTCGGCGCGCAGCAGCGACAGAAGGGCGCGCGCAGTAAAAAAGTCGGGGAAAACGGAAAGATCGCAGGAACGGAAAGATCGCAGGAACGGCAAAAAAACAGCGCGCCGCTCATGGCGGCGCGCCGCAGGACGAAAGCGCGGAAGGCGGTTTCATCCGATCAGAATATTTTGAGCCCTCTGCACAGCCCCTTGTCGGGTCCGTAATAGTTTCCTTTCGTCGTCTCGTCCGAGGAGAGGCGGAGGGAGGCGAGCGCGTCGCTGAGCTTTCCGCTGACCGAAATGCCCGTGATCGGCGTCGCCTTGTCCCCTTCGACGAGATAGGCGAGCCGGATCTCGCCGCCGATGTAGTCGTTGTAGAGATCGAGTTGCAATCCGGACATGGACGCGCAGACGAGGTGAGGGGTGTGCCGAAGCTCCTCTTCGGTCAGGGTGCCTGCGTGCAGGCGCACGCAGGGCAGGGCGCCCGTGCAGGGTTCGTTCAAATACTGCGCAAAGCGGGTGCCGCCGAAGTAGTTTTGCACGACGCCGCCTTCCACGAGCGTCGTATCTATGAGCGAACAGCCGTCCGCGTCGAACGCGGCGCTGTAGCGGCTTCCGGGCACTTCGGCTTTGGCTTCCAGCGTAAGAGGGTCGCCGTCCGTCCTCTTTTGCAGGACGTCTCCCTTCGAAAACAGGTTGGTCTTGCCGTAGACGGCGGAATATTGCAAATCGGAGGCGAGCTCGTTGCAGAGGTTTGCGAGCTCCGCCGCGCGGAAGACGACGGGCACGTCGAGGGAAGACGCAGGCTTCTTCGCGTGGTATCTGTCGCGCACTTCGCGCAGCTTTTCGGCGATCTCCTCCGTGATCGACTTTGCGTCGAACTGCGTGAAGCGGTGCGCCTCGTACAGCTCTACCGAATCGCCGTTTTCGCTCCAGGTGGGGATCGCTTCGATCATGGCTCTGTATTTGTGTTCGCGCTTGGCAAGTCCGTTGCTGTTTTCGACGGTGACGGTCTCGCGGTACACGAAGACTTCCAGCGCATTGATCGAGCCGTTTTCGAGGGTGTCCGCCGCGAAGCACGCCTCGGCGATCTGCGCCGCGAGCTCGGACATCGGAAGGGAGGAGAAATTGGAGGGAATGTCGCAGTCCAGCGTTTCCTTTGCGGGGAGGGAGTAGGCTTGGTTGCAGATGAGCTTCGCCTGCTTTTCCGCCGCGCGGATCTTGTCCGCGATGCGCGCCTCGCTGTCCGAAGCGGAGACGCGGAAGGAATAGTCTCCCTTGTATCCGTCGTGATCGGCGTAGAGGGTCACCGACCGCGTGGTCGAATCGCTCGAGCGGACGGTCTCCGCCTTCTTGTGGACAAAGAACAGCTCATAGCTCTCCGTCTTCGTGGTGTTGACGCGATATTCGCAGTCAGTCGTTTCTTTCAGAATGGTGAGAATGTCTTTCATGCCAGTTTTGCCCTCGCTTTGAGTGCGGGTCCGCCGTCCGAAACGGGAACCCATTCTTTGTATCCCTTGCCGCAGAATCCCGAACCGTGGATCTCTTCGCAATCAGAGACCATGCTGATGGAGGAGAGCAGTTCGGGCACGCTGCCGCTGATGACGACGGGGGAGACGTAGTTGTCCGTGAGTTTGCCGTCCACGATCTCGATGCCGTATTCCGCCGTGCATTGGATCTGCCAGTTTTTGGGGTCTTCCATGCCGTTGTTCGTCTCAAAGAGCATGTAGCCGTGCTTGACGGAGGCGATCATGTCCTCGAGTTTGCTGTCCCCCTTTTCGAAGAAGGTGTTCGTCATGCGGGTGTACGCCTTGTGGGCAAAGTTTTCCCGCCTGCCGTTGCCCGTGGGACGGGTGCCGAGCTGGCTCGCAGAGACGAGGTCGGAGATGCCTGCGACGAGGATGCCGTCCTTGATGATCTGCGTGTCCTGCGCCTCGACGCCGTCGTCGTCAAAGAAGTACGAGGCGACGGAGAGCGTCGCCGCCGCGCCGTCCCGCATGTTGGTGATCGGGGAGGCGACGTATTTGCCCATGTAGGATTTTGCGAGCGCCCTGTCCTTGACGAACTGGTCCATCTCCACGCCGTGGCCGAACGCCTCGTGCGCGATGAGCCCCGTGATCGAAGAATCGGTGATGATGTCGTACACGCCCGGCTCGATGGGTTTTGCGGTCACCAGTTTTTTCGCCTTTTCGAGGAGGCGTTCCCGCTTTGCGGGCAGGTTGGCGAAGATATCCGCCATGCGGTGGGAGTTCACGTCCTCGCGCACCTGTACCGTCTTGCCGTCGCGGTAGATCGCGATGAGCATCGAATTGCACCAGCCGTAGTGCTGGTCGAGCTCGCGCCGCTTCGAGAGGAAGAGTTTGTCCACCGTGCAGGGGGAGACGACGACGATCGCGTTGAGCACATGCGCGTCCGCGGCGAGCGTTTCGTCCTTGAGCTTTGCCGCAAAGGCGAGGATGTCCTCGTCGGCGTAAGAATCAAAATCCGATTCGCGCACGAACGATTTGCAGAGCGGCTCGTCCGCGGGGACGGGGCAGACGATCGTCTCGCCTTCGAGCGAGGGAGAGAGCGTCACGGCGCTCAGAATTTTCTTTGCAAGCTCCTCGGGCGGCAACTCGGTGCTGTCGAAGGAATATTCGCGGAAGCATTTTCCGTCGTGGAGCTTCACGACGAAGCCGCACTGCGTGAGCATGCCGTTGTCGCGGACGGAGCTTGAGTTGCGGTTGACGAGGAACTGCTTGGCGCGCACGTCCGTGCCGAGCACGCTGACGTAGGGGAACGAGTCCGAAAGCGCGCCGATGAGCGCCCTCAGATACGGTCGCTGTGCGTCCAGAAAGGGTGAAAAGGGCATAAAGACCTCCTTGAAGATAAATGTAGATACTCATTTCATACCCTTTTTTGCCCGCGTTCAAACAGTTTGAAGGGAAAAGGGCGGCAGGGAACGCATTTTTCGGACGGGGGACGGAAGGCGCGCCTGCGGCGGGACGGAGGCTATCCCGATTCGTCCGAAGGGGAAATGGCAAAAGAAAAGAGGCGAACTTCGCGTTCGTCTCTTGATGCGGTTTGTCGGAGCGTTTGAAGCAAAGCTCAGAGCGTCTTGGTCGCCCTGCGGAAGCGGCGCACGGGCGCGCCTCCGCGCTCGTGTCTTTCCAGCGCGTGCTTGCAGAGGAAGAAAGCAGGCAGCAGGAAGGCGTCGGCAAACAGCCAGGCGAGGGGGTTGGCGAGGCAGATGCCGAAAAATCCGAGGACGGGCGTGAGCGCGAGCCCCGCGATGGCGCGCGCCAGCATCTCAAACACGCCCGAGAGAATGGCGAGCGCGCTGAAGCCCATGCCCTGAATGGAGAAGCGCACGACGTTCACGAATACGAGCAGGGGGCCTGCGAGCCCGCTCGCGAGCACGAAGCGGTAGGCGTAGTCGATGACTTCCGCCTCGCTCTCGTCCGTGAAGAGCAGGACGAGGTCGCGCACCACGAAATACTGGACGGCGCAGGCGACGAGGGAGTAGATCACGCCGATGAGCGCGGCGTCCCACATTCCCTTTTTCAGGCGCTCGTATTGCTTTGCGCCCGTGTTTTGTCCCGCGAAGGTCGCCATGGTGGCGCCGAGTGCGTCGTAAGGGATGTAGAAGAACTGGTTGATGCGCTGTGCCGCGGTGACGCCCGCGTTGACGTTCTCGTTGTCGAACCCGTTGACGGCGCGCTGGATGATGATGGAGCCGATCGCGGTGACGGAATACTGAAGCCCCATGGGGAGCCCGACGGAGAGCAGCGTGCCGCAGCGCTTGCGGTCGAATTTCCGCTCCTCTTTGGAGGAGGCGAGGACGGGGAAGCGCTTTTTCATGTAGAACAGGCAGGCGATGCCGGAAACGCCCTGGGCGATCACGGTCGCGAGCGCGGCGCCCGCAACGCCGAAGTTGAGGGGAGCCATGAACAGATAGTCCAGCCCGATGTTGAGCACGGAGGCGAGACCCAGGAAAATGACGGGGGATTTGCTGTCGCCGAGGGCGCGAATGATCGCCGCCGTCATGTTGTAGAGGAAGATGGTCGGAATGCCCGCGAAGATGATGACGATGTAGGTATAGGAATAATCGAAGATGGAATCCGGAGTGTCCATCAGGCGAAGAATGGGATTGCACAGCGCGACGACGAGCGCGGTGATGCCGATCGCGAGCACGGCGGCGAGGCGGACGGCGTTCCAGATGAAGCGTCGCATGCCGCTCTCGTCTTTCGCGCCGAACTGCTGAGCGACGGGAATCGCAAAGCCGTTGCATACGCCCGTGCAGAATCCGATGATGAGGAAGTTGAGGGAACCCGTGCTCCCTACGCCCGCAAGCGCGGTCTTGCCGAGCAGCTTGCCGACGAGGGCGGTGTCCACGAGGTTGTAAAATTGCTGGAACAAAAGGCCGAGCAGCATCGGCACGGAAAATCCGAGAATGAGCTTGAGCGGGGAACCGCTCGTCATGTCTTTGGTGGTCGAGTTAGCCATAAATGCACTCCGTATTGCTTTTTTGACACCCTATTGTATGCAAACCCGTGCGGAATGTCAACGGTTTGCCGCAAAAAAACGGGCGGCGCAAAATTGCGCCGCCCGAACAGGGCAAATGATATGTATTCACACGAATAAAGTCAATTTGTTTCGCCGGGAGTTTCGCCCGCGATGCGCTTGACGAAACAGCGGCGGCGCTTGTGCTGGCGCGCGTCGAACGCCTTCCACTGGTTGCGGATGGCGCTGTTGTCCTCGAGGTTGAGGTTGGTCTCCGCGTATTCCACTTCCGTGCGCAGATAGTTCATGAGCCCCGACAAAATGGCGGTGCTGACGCCCTTCATGCGGTATTCGGGGCGCACGCCGATGAGCGCGAGGTCGAGCACCTTCGGATGTCTGAGCGCGCGTAGCACGCGCACGAGCGCGGCGGGCGTGAGATGTCCCTTCGATTTTTGCATCGCCTTGGCGATGGAGGGGAAGCAGATGCCGAAGCAGACCACTTCGTCCTTCTCGTTGAGGATGACGGTGACGTATCTGATGTCCACGATGAGCTTGAAGTTATCGATCATCATTTTTTTCATGCCGCTCGTCATGGGGACGGAGCCGTAGATGGGCTCATACGTCGCGTCGAGCAGATCGAAGAGGGGGTCGGCGTAGCGGCGGATGAATTCGCGCGTGGTCTTTGCGTCCGAAAAGCGCAGGTTGTGCTTTTTCAGAAGCGCGGCGGAGAGCTTTTCGTAGCGCGGGTCGATCTCTTTGGGGGCGCGGAGCTGGCTTTCCACCCAGTCGACGTCCTTTTGATAGCCGCAGTTTTCGATTAGCTTCTGATAATAGGGGAAATTGTACTGTTCTTCGAAGGTGGACA
>CALVME010000044.1 GCA_944342055.1 uncultured Clostridia bacterium
ATGCCGACTATTCCATCAACGGCAAAGATGGCGAATACACTTCCGAACCGTTGTATATCCTTGCGGACGGCTCCTTTGTTCCCGGAATCTGAAAAACGAACCAATTGCATGCACGACGCAACCTGAATTGATTTCAACGGCGCAAACAGAACACCCCTTCGAAAGTTTTTTCGAAGGGGTGTTTCTCTTTCGCCATTTCTTAACCGAAAACGCAAGCCGCAATGCGTTTTCGCCTTGTGCGAACATCTGTAATCGACTGCGGTCGGCGGCAAAAACGTTGTCTTTCAGGGGCAAGAACTTTCCCGCAACCGTTTGCCGTATCGCCGTCGCGCAAAAATCACGCTCCCATGAAAGCCAACAGCTCCTCTTTGATTGCGTTTGCCTTTGCGTCGGCGTCTTGCATGCTCGTTCCCTTTGCGCCGAAAGAGAATTTGATTTTGGGTTCCGTTCCAGAAGGGCGCACGCAGCACCAGCCGTTGTCTTCCAGCTCATAGTAGAGCACGTTCGACTCAGGCAACCCCGTCTTGCTTACTTCTCCCGTGACCAGGTCGCGCCGTATCCCGTTCTGATAATCGCGCAGCGCGAGCACCGCGCTCCCCGCAAGACGCTCAGGGGGATTGCCTCGCAGTTTTTCCATCATCGCGGCGATCTGCCTTGCTCCGTCCTCTCCGCGCAACGTCAGAAAAGAGAGCAGTTCCTTGTAATAGCCGTACTTTTCGTACATGCGAAGCATCTGATCCCAAAGCGTCAGCCCCTGCGTGCGGTAGTAGGCCGCCGCCTCGCATAGTTTCATGACAGCCACGACGGCGTCTTTGTCCCTCGCGTGCGTGCCGACGAGACAGCCGTAGCTCTCTTCGTATCCGAAAAGAAACTCGTACGCACCCGCCGCCGCACACAGTTCTCCGCCGTTCTTTTCACGCGCGCGCCCGAACCGCTCGATCTGCTCCCCGATGTATTTGAAGCCCGTCAGCGTTTCGATGCGCGTCAGCCCGTAAAAGCCGCATATATCCGACGACATGTTGGACGAAACAACGGTCGTCACAAGCGCGCCGTCCTCCCTTCTCTTCGGCAACAGCCCGAGCGCAGCTTTCTGCGAAATTTCATACTCCGCGATCAAAAGTCCGCTCATGTTGCCCGTAAAGGGCATATATTTCCCCGTTGCCGTATCCTTTGCGTAGACGCCGAGCCTGTCGGCGTCCGGGTCGGTCGCCAAAACGATGTCCGCGCCCGTCTCCTCGGCGAGCCGAAGCGCCAGCGCGAACGCATTCGGATCTTCGGGATTCGGATATGCGACGGTCGGAAAATTTCCGTCCGGCAGCTCCTGCTGCGGCACAACGGTCACATGCTGAAAACCCAATTCGCGCAAAATACGCCTTACGGGCACGTTCCCCGTCCCGTGCAGAGGGGTATAGACGATCTTGAGCTGCCCCGCCTCGCGTTCGATCGCATCTTTGTTCAACACCAGGGATTTGAGCGCAGCCATATACGCGGCGTCGACCTCTTCCCCGATCGTATGAAGCAAATTATTTGCCCTTGCCTCCTCCTCCGTCATACGCAAGACGGAAGTATAATCGGCAACCGCTCCGACTTCGGCGATGATCTCGCGATCGCGCGGGGCGGTGATCTGTCCGCCGTCCGCCCAATATACTTTATAGCCGTTGTATTGCGGAGGATTGTGACTTGCCGTCACCACCACGCCCGCAGTGCAGCCCAAATGCCTCACCGCAAACGAAAGTTCGGGCGTAGGGCGTAAGCCTTCAAACAGATACGCCTCTATGCCGTTCGCACAAAAACAAAGCGCCGCGGAAAGCGCGAACTCACGCGAAAAATTTCTGCTGTCATGCGCGATGACGACCTTACGGTTTTCCCCGCGCTTCAAAATATAGTTGGCGAGCCCCTGCGTCGCTTTCCCGACCGTATAGACGTTCATGCGATTGGTGCCTGCGCCGATCACGCCGCGCAGTCCGCCCGTGCCGAAGGCGAGCTCACGATAAAACGCGTCGAGCATCTCCTCTTCGCTCATCGCGCGGAGCGCTTCTTTCGTGCCTTCGTCGATGGCATCGCTCTCCAGCCACTTTTCATATTCCTCTTTTGCGCCCATCAAAGATATTCCTCCCGATTTTCCGCCTTGAGGCGATCGACGATCTTTTTCACATCCTGTACTTTGTCTTTCGGACAGACGAGGACGGCATCCTTCGTCTCCACAACCACCATTCCCTGCAGGTCGACGCCTGCCACCAGCCTGCCCGAAGAATAGAGCACGCTGTCCGACGAATCGAGCGCGAGCGCGTTGCCGATCAGAACATTGCCATGCGCGTCCTTCTCATGCAATTTTTCCATCATGTCCCAGCTTCCGACGTCGCTCCATCCGAACTCGCCCGGGATCACCAGAATGTCGCCGCTCTTCTCCATGATACCGTAATCTACGGAAATGCTGCGCATGGAGGGATAGACGGTCCGTATCGTTTCCTCCTCCATCGCCGTTCCCATGCTCTCCCCGATCTTGAGGAGATCTTTGTACAGATCGGGCAAAAAGACGGCAAACTGGCGCAAGATCGCGCTCGCTTTCCAGATGAACATGCCGCTGTTCCAGACGTAATCTCCGCTCAAAAGATACTCTTTTGCGGTCTCAAAATCGGGTTTTTCCCTGAAACAGCACACGCCGCGCACATCGCCTTCCCCGGACATCTGAATGTAGCCGTATCCCGTCGCGGGAAAGGTGGGTTCGATGCCGATCGTCACGAGATGCTCGCCGCTTTCCGCCGCAGCGACGCCCTTTTTCAGAACCTCGGTAAATGCCGAAAGGTTTCGGATATACGCGTCGGAAGGCGTCACGATCATTACGCCGTCGCCGTATTTTTTGATAATTTCCATGGCGGCATAGCCGATACAAGCCGCCGTATTGCGTCCGCACGGTTCTTTCAGGACATGATCCGCGCGAAGACGCCCTTCGGTCATGCTCAGCAATGCGTCCGCCTGCCTCGCGTTCGTAACCACAAAAATTTCAGGCGCGACCGTCAGAAGACGATCGATCGCCTCGTTGATCATCGGCGCCTTGCCGCTCAGATTCAGAAGTTGCTTGGGCATTCCCGCTCTGGAAAGTGGCCAAAAGCGCGTGCCTCCTCCGCCGGCCATTATCACTCCGTAAACTTTCATCCTTTATCCTCCGAAGCCAGACGCAACACCGTCCGATAAAACTCGGAATCGAGATAATTATGTCTGACATAATCGATGCAAATTTGCTCCGTTTCCGCGTCCTTTCCCGCTTGTTCGACCGCAGCGAGCAGCGCCTCCGTATCCTCCGACACAACCAGGCGATTGTGTCTCCCTTCGCCCAGAAAATGAAGCCCGTCGGCGTCGAAACAGCAGAGCGGCGTGCCGCATGCGAGAGACATGAGCGCAGTCAGCGGAAGCGTCTCCCCCCTGGAAGGCATCACGGTAAGCTCTGCGAGCGTAAAGAGCGCGCACAGCTCGTCCTGCGCCTTTACATACCCGATCGGCAAAAAATTCTCGGGAAGCTCTTCGTCGCCGTCGTATCCGACGTTGACAAACAGAAGATCTCTCCGCCTCGTCCTGCGCGCGCATTCGAGAAAATGCGCCTTCAGCCCCTTTCTCGGGTCGGAAAACGCACCGACTGCGAGAACGACCTTCCGATCTTGCGGGATGCCGTACTTCTCGCGCACGGCGCACACCTCGCGCGCGTCGCGGGGATGATACTTTTCAAGATCGATCCCCCAGTTGCATTCCGTGAGATCGCGTCCGCGCAACAGATAAGAAACCTTTGCCTTTTCGATGTTGATCGCAGGCGCAACAAAGCTAAGCCTGTCGCCCATCAGATCGTAATATCTTTTCTTCATGCCGACGACCTTTGCCGCGACGTCAAAGAACAGACTTTTCGGATAGCGTCGGATATCGGGACACTTTTCGCATCCCGTGAGATACTGCTTGCAATCATAGGAATAACAGCAGTTGCCAAGCATGGCATATTCGTCCGCCATGACATAGACGACTCTTGTATTATGTCTGACAAAGTACTTCCACAGACGTTCTTCGTGAAGAAAACCGCTGTGAATGTTGATGAGAATTGCCGCTTCCGGGCGAAAACGGTCAAATCGCTTGAGCATTTTCGTCGTGCCGCAATCCGAAAAATATCCCTGCAGCCCCGTCAGCGCCGATAAGACGCCGTGCAGTTTTTCCTCTGCCTTGCTTTGATCATGGTAGGCATCCGCAAGGTCTTTTATTCTGTTCTGTCTGCCATAGCACAATATGACCTCGTGTCCGTTCTCCTTCAAAAAACGAAAAAGGCCGTAAGCGATCGTCCCCGTTGAGCCCATGGTGGCATACATGTTGATGATGGCGATCCTCATTTACGACCTCCGATCAGAGATTGCAACAGCGGCGGAAGATATTCCGCGAAATAAATTCCGACCTGCGCGTGATCCTGATAATGCGCGACGTCTTCCTGTACGGTATGACCGTATTTTTTTAAATCTGCCAGACACGGCAGCACGCTGTCGCGATAGGTATGTTCCTGATCCGAATAATGCAAATACACTTTTCTCGGAGCCGCTCTTGCCACCGTATCCCGCAAAAGATCGTTAAGAAAAGCGATCCCCTCCTCCGTCACGGGCTCGCCCGCGATATATTCGTAAAGCCAGGGCATGCAAGACGAGAGATAAGTCCCCAAAAGGTACTGCAATCCGCCGCACACGACGACGCCGTCGGGATCGTGCATACCGAAATACATTGCCGCCCAGCCGCCTTTGCTCGTTCCGACGTAGAAGACGCGCTGCGCTCCGCACCTTTCTCTGACCGAGGAAATGATCGCCTTTACGTTTTCCTGCACTAAAAAACGACGACGCTCGCCGAGATAATAGCAGCCCATGCCGTCCGTGCCGTACTCGTCTAACAAAAACAATTTGTTTGCCCTCGTCTTAGCAAGCGTATTCACATAATTGTACGAAGCGCGCTTGCCGTGCTCAGGAAAGGCGCTGAACACGACGATGAGTTCCTTGGAAGGATTTTTCTCCAAATAATACCGCACGGGGAATTCCTCCCCGTACTGTTTTTCGTTTTTTACGATGCGGCGCTTGAGACGAGCGCTCCTCAGCCGCCGATAAACTTCCTTCAGCCACATGTCAGCAGTTAAATTCAGCGATCTGCCGTTCCATACACGCCCTGACGTTTCCGCCGTCCCGATAGCATTTGCTCCACTCGACGACCTTGCGGACTGCCGTCTCAATGCTCCAGCGCGGTTTCCAGCCAAACGTCGCCTTAATGAGCGAACAATCGAGCTTCAGATAATTTGCCTCGTGCGGGCCGCCATCGTAACGATTTTCCCATGTCAGCGCTTCGTTCCAGGTACGGACGAAGATATCGACGAGTTCGCCCGTCTTTCTGCAATCGCACTCGTCGGGTCCGACGTTATAAGATCCCTGCAAACTCTTGTCTTCGTACTGCCTTTTGGCGATGAGAAGATAAGCAAACAGCGGTTCCAGGACGTACTGGTAAGGACGAACGGAATAAGGATTCCTGACAATGATCGATTTTCCCTCTAAACCTGCGCGGACGCAATCGGGAATGATGCGATCGGGTGCAAAATCCCCTCCGCCTATGACGTTTCCCGCGCGCGCCGTGGAGATTGCGACCGGCGTTTCGGCAAAAAATGCCTCGCGATAGGTATGCGTGACCAGTTCGGAACAGGACTTGGAATTGGAGTACGGATCGAAACCGTCCAGCTCCTCATTTTCGCGATAGCCCCATACCCACTCCTTGTTGCGATAGACTTTGTCCGTCGTCACATTGAGGAAAGAACGAACGCCTCCGACCGTTCGGATGCATTCGAGAATGTTTACCGTGCCCATGACATTCGTCTCATAGGTATAAACGGGATTGTGATAACTCTCGCGCACGATGGGCTGCGCCGCAAGATGGAATACGATTTCAGGCTTTGCTTTGCGGAACGCACGCTGCAGAGAGGCGAGATCCCGAACGTCCCCGATCACGCTGCTGACATCTTTTTCGATGCCCGCAAGATGAAACAGCGACGGCTCCGTCGGTGCCTCCAATGCGTATCCGGTGACTTTCGCACCCGCCTGCGACAAAACTTTGCACAGCCAAGCGCCCTTAAAACCGGTGTGCCCGGTCACAAACACGCGCTTTCCGTTGTAAAAAGACAAATCTAACATATTACTCCTAAAACCGATCAGATGCGCGTCGCAAGGAATTCGCACTTCCCTTCTACTCGGACGCTCTTTTTTCCTGCGGGAATGTAAAAGGAATCTCCCGCACAGAACGGCAACGTTTTATCGTCCGTAACCACCATGCCTTCTCCTTCCAGGAAGACCAAAGACAGGAAGGACGAGGAATCCACATACAATATCGTCCTGCTGTCAGCGACGTATTTCTGCGTCGTAAAATATTTGCATTCGCCGAGCAACTGCACGGTATAGCCGTCCTCTCTCTTGATCGGATAGTGGAACGTCTTTACTTTGTATTTGTTGCGATTGAGCACGTCGAGCGCCTTGTCGATGTGCAACTGGCGCAAATTGCCGTCTTTATCCTTTCTGCCGTAGTCGTAAAGGCGATACGTGGCGTTCGAACTTTGCTGGATCTCGCAAATAAAAATCCCTTTGCCGATCGCATGAACGGTGCCAGCGCTCAGGAAATACGTCTCCCCTTTTTTGACAGGTACTTTGTTGAGAACCTCCTCCAGCGTCTCCTCCTGAATGCGGCGGCGCACTTCCTCTTCGGTGACGTTCTGTTTGAATCCGATGTAGAGATACGAATCGGGCTCGCAGTCCATGACATACCACATCTCGTTCTTGCCGTATTCTTTTTCTACGGGGAGCGCGTAATCGTCGTCGGGATGCACCTGAATGGATAAGTTCTCTTTTGCGTCGATAAATTTTATCATGAGCGGGAACGCCTCGAACGGCTGACACTTCCAACCGAGCCGCTCTCTCCCGATCGCCTCGATGTATCTGCCGAACTGCATGCCTGCGTATTTTCCTTCCGAAACCAGACTTTGCCCCGCGGGATGCGTGGAAAGTTCCCAGCTCTCCGCGATCGGTTCAAAGTCGCATTTTTTTCCGAAACGGTCGCGGATCTTCGTGCCGCCCCAGAGATAATCCTTGAAAATGGGAGTCAGATGCACCATGTCGTCGTCCTCTTCGGGATGACATTTCAGCTCTTTGGGGATCATATCCTCCTGCAAGACGGAACTTTCGATGATCACGAGATCTTCCGTCGTCTTGTTGGATATCTGGTGCGCAACGCCGACGGGCACGATCACGCTCTGATTGACGGGATAATCTCTCTCTCCCTTTCCTTTGATCGCAATGGTCGCGACGCCCTTCACGATCGTCCAATGCTCGCTGCGCGTACAATGCGCATGCATGGCGATCGTTTTTCCGGGATAAACCGTCAGCTTTTTGATCCGATAGCCCTCACCGCGGCTCAGATACTCTTTTGTTCCCCAAACCTGATATGAGAGCGTGTTCTCGTCGAAAAACCACTCGCGCCCCGCATAATTGTCGCGGATGATGCTTTTGATCTCCGCCGCCTTGTCCTCTTTGGTGATGTAGACGGCATCGTCGGTGTTGACGACGAGCAGATCTTTCACGCCGTTGACGACGACGAGTTTATCGTTCGCGCGGTTTATGATGGATATATTTTTGGCGTCGTGCTCTATGAAACGATTGTCGAACTTATTGCCGACATATGCATAGAATGACTTGAAATCGATAATTTTATTCCAATAGAAATCCGCGGGCACCAGTCTGACGAGTGCCGACTTGCAAATGATCGCGTCCCCGAAGCTGACGGCACTGAATTTGCACTGCTCCTCGTAATGCAAAACGATGCGATCGGTCGCCGTGTTCAGCTCCTCGATCAGATTTTTCGTCTTGCAATACAGCTCGCGCTGCTGGGAAAAGAATTCGCTGACAAGGATATCCGCACGGGAAAGGATGATGCCCGCATCCCAGTAACAAGCTCCCATCCGATGGAAACGCGCCGCTTCCTTCGCCGTCGCGTTTTCTTTGAACATCGTAACTTGTCCCGCCGCATTGCAACGAATGTATCCGTAACCTGCGAGGGGCTCCTTGACGGGAATTCCGAAAATAGCGATATTCCCCTGATCCGCCACCGCCTTTGCGCGGATGACGCAATCATTGTAATTTCCGCCCTCGATGATATGATCTGTCGCCACAATGAGAATATCGTCATCTTCCCGACAAAGCATTGCGCAAAACAAAACGGCAGGTGCAGTTTTCAACGCAACTTCCTCAAAGATCAAGCGATACTTGATTCCCTGAAATGCCTGAAGCTGTCCTTCCGCAATGTAGCGATACTTCTCGCTGGTAATGATAAAAAACTCGTCGCAAAAAGGCAAATTGCGCGCAATCGTTTCCTGAAACATGGAACGATTGTCACGGATGCGCATAAATTGCTTCGGATAATTTTTTCTCGACAACGGCCATAAGCGATCTCCCGAACCGCCCGCCAGAACAAAACACTTCATTCTTTTACTTCCGTTTGAACTTCTTTCCGAAAAGGCGAACGACCCGTTTCATCGGATGCTCGTACGCTTCTTTCCATGCCGCAAGCTTATCCAAATACAACTTCCCCCAAAAAGCGCGGTTGCGGCGGAATGCGTCCTCCTTTTCCTGATCAAATACAGAGAACAAAAACGCTTCGACTTCCTTCCATTTTCGGGCGACATAATCCTCGTCCAAAAACGCAGGCTCTCTGAGCATGGAAAGGTAGAGTTCGTCGTCCCGGTCAACTTGTTCCACACGCTTTGCGACTTCCTCTGCCGAATCGTATTCGTTCGCAAAAATCATTGCCTTCCGATTGAAAACCTCGCACACGTCGTCCGCTCCCCAATACACGGGAACCGTCCCTGCCGCAAACGCCTGCACGAGCTTTTCCGTAATGTATCCGGGATGAGAGCTGTTCTCGCAGCAGAGAGAAAATTTGTGCTTTGCTTCAAATGCCTCTTTGTCAGCGACAGGTCCCCCGACATTGTTGAGATACCTGCCGCCCGAATCGATGTTCCGATAGGCAGATATTGCATTAAAAAGCTCCGTCCGCTTCCTGTCCGCCCTGCCGTTAGAAACGACAAACGAACAAAACGCACGGTTCTCTTTCCCTTCCGTCTGCAAATGCTTTTTGCCGGCTTTGACCAATGCTTCTGTCGCCGTAAGAAAATACGGATAGTAGCAATGCCTGTCGCCGAACGTCAGCTTCTCGCTGCTGAGCGCATAGTCGCACAGATTGAAATCCGGTGCGATGTTCTCTCCCGAAATAAAAATCTTGACGCAATCCTGATAACGCATATTCTCGTCCGAAAATACCGTGAAAAAGAGATAATCAGGCTCATCGGAAAGCACCACGCGGTAACGCTTCGAAAGCATTTTCACGATCCAGCAGTGCTCCGCGTCGAATCCCTGAAAATAATCAACAAATTTGACTTTTACTTCTTTTTCAAACTGCGGCACGATTTTTTCTCCTGCATTCATTGTATCATATCTACGCCTTTTTTGCAAGCATTCAACAAAGAAAAACACAAATCAGACGATTTTTAAGAGAATCAGCGGTTTTCTGGGCGTCTGTCTTTCTTCATATGAAATTGCCCCGAGCAACGTCTGTTCTCCCTCTTTGAGCCGCCCCTCGTCGTTCGAGTAAAGAATGGCGATCGGCTCGCCGAGCCGCACAAAATCACCTGTGTTTTTCAGAACGGAAATGCCCGCCGCATGGTCGATCGCATCCTCTTTGCGGTTCCTCCCCGCACCCAGCAAGAGCGCGGCAAGCCCATAGCGCTCCGTATCGATCGAAGCGATATACCCGTCGCGCGGCGCACACACGACGCGCTCATGTTTCGCTCTCGGAAATTTCGAAGGATCGTCAATGTAAGAGACGTCGCCGCCGTGCATTTCCACCATGCGCCGAAACGTCTGCAGAGCGCTTCCGTCCTCCACGGAACGCACCACGCGCTCTCTGCAATCCCTCTCGTCCGCGACGCCGCACAGGCACAGCATTTCCGCCGACATCGCATAGACGAGTTCGGTATAATCGTCGGGCGCCTTGCCTTTGAGGCACTCGATCGCCTCGATCACTTCGAGCGAATTTCCGACGGCGTTGCCCAAAGGCCGATCCATATCGGTGACGAAAGCAGAGACGCGCCTGCCCGCCTTCCCGGCGATGGCGCACATCGTTTTTGCAAGTTGTTTTGCCTCCGCTTCCGTCTTCATGAAGGCACCGCTGCCCGCCTTGACGTCTAACACGAGCGCATCTACCCCTTCGGCGAGTTTCTTCCCGAGGATGCTCGCGGTAATGAGCGGAATGCTCTCCACCGTCCCCGTCGCGTCGCGCAGGGCGTACAACTTCTTATCCGCAGGCGCAAGGCGTTCGGTCTGCCCGATGATGGAAGCTCCGACCTCCTTTACGATCTCCTGAAACCGATCGGCGGAAATCTGTGCGCAATAACCCGGAATGGATTCGAGTTTATCGAGCGTACCGCCGGTATGTCCCAATCCTCTGCCGCTCATCATGGCAACCTTCCCGCCGCATGCGGCGACGATGGGCGCGATCGCCAGGGACACGCCGTCCCCCACCCCGCCCGTGGAGTGCTTATCTACAGTATGCGGCAATTTCCATTCGATCACTTCTCCGGAATGCATCATCGCATCCGTCAAAGCAGAGGTTTCCTCATCGTTCAATCCTCGCAGAAAACACGCCATCAGAAAAGCGGAAGCCTGGTAATCGGGGATCTCGCCTGCGGTATATGCTGAGACAAACGCCTCGATCTCTTCTTCCGAGAGCGCCTCCCCGTCTCTTTTTTTTCGGATCACATCGACAAATCTCATTTAGCACCCCCCAAAATACTGCTGATCGTGGGAAGTTCCCCGTCCTCATCGTCCTCGGGATCGATCTTCGGCGCCTCACGCTTCGGCAAGGCAAATGTGATCTGCTCCCTCTTGTTCTGTTTCGCCTCCGCACAATGCCGCACCAAAAAAGCGATGACTGCAGCAAGCAGGATCAAACCAAAGGATACCGCTACGAAGGCGCGGGAAAACCCGACGCTCTGACCTTCCGTGCTCAATGAAAGGGCGAAGGAAGAAAGATAGGAAATAAATATCGCGATCAGGCCGTTCTCTGCGGAAACGACGCCGATGCCAAACGCCAGAGCGCCGACGGCGACGGGCAAGACCGCCCCTTCGATGCGCGTAAAAGAAAGCGCTCCGCTTTCATAGAAGCAGACTGCCGCCAACGCAGCCAGGCCGCCCGCAAGCGTCAGGCTCCAGACCGCAGCTCTGCGCGGGCCGCGCTTCTGATCGAAGGCAAAGACCTTTTTTCTGCGCTTTGCGGAAATCACGATAAAAACCGCCAAGGCGCAGGCAAAAGGCAACGCGACCGACACGAGATAAAAAACAGGAGAAAACTCAGCCTCCGATGCAAAGGAAGGCAGGAGCCAATAAGCCGCCTCAAAGCCTCCGATGCCGAGGACAGACAACAACAAGCCGCTCCAGCCTTCATGGATGGGCGTGTAAGCGCGCAAAATGCCGATCAAACAGCCCGGGAGCAACCCGATCGCCAGTGCGACGAGCCCCGCCGCCCAAAGCGGCAAGAAAGCCTGCAGAAACGAAACGGAAACGTAAGCGATCAGAAATTCTCCCGCCGCCGCTACGTTCCAATATCCCAGGCGGTAAGGCAAAATGTGCGAAATCGACAGAGCGAGCAACGTCCCGCCAAAGAGCAGAACAGACCGAACAAAAGCCGCGTCCGCAATTGCGTCCGCCCCTTCGAACAATGCATTGAAAGGCAACCCGAACAAGACGGGAAGAAGCAAGCACAGAGCCGCCCCTGTCAGCAAGAACGACGCGAGCGCAATGACGGGCATCCATTTTTTTCTATGACTCATATAAATTACCTGCATGTTTTTTGATTACAGTATAGCACATCGGGCTACGATTTTCAACCCCTCGGCGCACGGAAAAAGCGAATTTTGTCGAATTATGAGAGAGAAACTTTCCGCGAAAAAAATCACTTCTGTTGCCCGTATTCATTGACTTTTTTGCGACATTTTGCTATGATATGATAGAATAAAAAGGAGTATCGTTATGAATCTCGACAAAGTTTATCACGCTTCGTATATTTTGAAAGATGTCATCAGAAAGACGGACGTCATCCCTGCCCCCTCCCTGAATCAGGACTGCAACGTATTCTTAAAAACGGAAAACCTGCAGGTCACCGGTTCTTTCAAGATTCGCGGCGCATACTACAAAATTTCTCAGCTCTCCGCTGCCGAGAAATCCAGAGGCGTCATCGCCTGCTCGGCGGGAAATCACGCACAGGGCGTCGCCCTTGCGGCTCAGCACAGCGGCATTAAGGCGACGATTTGCCTTCCCGACGGCGCACCCATCTCTAAAGTCGAGGCGACCAAGTCCTATGGGGCAGAGATCGTGCTCGTCCCCGGCGTATATGACGACGCTTATGGCCGCGCGCTCAAACTCAAAGAAGAAAAAGGTTACACCTTCATTCATCCCTTCGACGACGAGGACGTCATCGCAGGACAGGGAACGATCGGGCTCGAGATCCTCAACCAGATCCCCAACGTCGATGCGATCATCGTGCCCATCGGCGGCGGCGGGCTCATCTCCGGCATCGCCTATGCCGTCAAGACGCTCAACCCCAAGATCAAGGTCTACGGCGTGCAGGCGGCGGGTGCCCCTTGCATGCTCAATTCCATCAAGGACAAAAAGATCGAAAAGCTTGACGAAGTCTCCACCATCGCGGACGGCATCGCCGTAAAACAACCGGGCAACCTCACCTATACTCTTTGCAGCAAATACGTCGACGGCATCGTCGCCGTCAGCGACGATGAGATCGCGGCAGCAATCCTGCAACTCATCGAAAAACACAAGATGATCGCGGAAGGCGCGGGCGCCGTTCCCGTTGCCGCAGTCATGTTCAACAAGATCCCCGATCTCAAGGGCAAAAACGTTTGCTGCGTGGTATCGGGAGGCAACATCGACGTCAACATTCTCTCACGCGTCATCAACCGCGGATTGCAAATGTCAGGCCGCACCACAACGCTCGTCATCGAGCTGACGGACAAGCCGGGCGAACTCGTCAAGGTGTCGCAGATCATCGCTTCCTGCGGGGCCAACGTTACGGGCGTATTGCACGAACGCGCCAACACGGGCAGCAAGATCAACGACTGCAACCTTCGCATCACCATGGAAACGAAGAACGCCGCGCACGTCAGCGAAATCAAAAAGACACTGACCGCCGCCGGTTTCAAATTGATCGGTTAAAAGAGGTGTACTATGGAAAAATACTTTACTCCCGAAGCTCCCGCCGCGATCGGTCCCTACTCTCAGGCGGTCGGCGCAGGCAATCTGATCTTTACGTCAGGACAGATCGCGATCGATCCCAAAACCAACACCGTCACTGCACAGACGATCGAAGAACAGACCAGACAGGTGTGTGAAAATCTCAAAGCGATCCTCACCCATTGCGGAAGCTCCCTTTCTCATGCCGTCAAGACGACCTGTTTCCTCGCTGATATGAACGATTTTACGGCGTTCAATGCCGTTTACGGCGAATATTTCACCGAAAAACCTGCCCGCTCCTGCGTCGCCGTCAAGGCACTTCCCAAGGGCGTGCTCGTCGAAGTGGAAGTCATCGCGACAAAAGACTGAATTTTACAAAAAAACGGATAGTTTTGGCGGCGCCGCACGGCGCCGCCAATGCTTTTTAAAACTTTTTATAGCGGAACCGCTTTCGCTTGATGCGGCTCTGATTGAAGATGACGCCGATCACGAAACAGACCGTCATCATGTACAGCCACAGCAGGAAAACGATGACCGCCGCGATCGCCCCGTACAGCTTGCCCGGATTGGCAAATTGCAGATAGAGCGTAAATCCGAACGAGCCGACGAGCCACAACGACACGGAGAGCAGGCTGCCCCACAATCCTTCCCGAAAGCGGAGATAATACGGACACATATATAAATTTAAGATCAGCGCCATACCGAAAGCGATGGCAAACAACAGCGCGTAAACCAGCAATTCCGCAACGAGCGAAGGCAGCCACTGCCGAAACAGCCGATTGCCGAACAAAAGCACCGCCGAAGCGATCGAAACGAGCAGGATAAAGACAAAAATCAGAACGAGCGCAGACAGGCGAATGCGCCACCCTCCCTTGTGTTCCGTCGCATAGATGATCTCGCCGCTCCGTCGCATGTGATAAAACAGGTTGGTCGAAGAATAGAGCGTCGTGACCAACAGCGTGAACGAAACGCCCGTCGTCGCCGATTCGGCAGATTCTTTGAAATAGAGCAGAAGCTCCTTGACTCCGCCGAAAATATCGAGTTCCAAGATCTCCTCCGCATTGAGATGAAACTTCCCGAAAATCAAAAAAAGCCAAAACAAAAACGGCAAGAGCGACATGATCAAAAAGAAAGTGAGCGTTCCCGAGATGGTTGTGTATTTTTTCTCTGCGAGCCGCTGATAGACGCTTCGTATGCGGTTGACGATGCGATTGAACCGATTCACACAGTCAGTATCTGCATTTTTGAACAGAATAGACGAACATGCCATCGAATACAAGACAAAACGGCCGTCGAAGGGACGACCGTCTTTTCTTATGGATTTTTATCCGCAATCGTTACATCGATTGAGCCCGTACTGCCTGGCATAATACGCTTCCGCGCAGGCAGCGGCGATTGCGTTCGTCTGCGAGCAACCGCATTGCGCATTTGTGTCCTTCCGACCGTCACAGCCGGTACCGAGTACCCCTGCCCGATAACCTGCGGCAAACGCTGCCGCAAGCGCGTCGTTTGCTTCGGCGCAAGCATCGCTCCGGCAGGAATGACTGTTCTCTCCGTACGTCCGACAATCGGTCTGACACGAACGGTTCTGCCCGCTGCATTGACATACGTTGCAGTTATGGCAGGAACAGCAATGTTTGACGCATCCGCTGCAACCGCATGAGGACTGACGGTACAAAAACGTAGAATTCTGGTAGATCATTTATTTTTCTCCGAAATGATTTGTGAGTTCAACCTCACATTGCATTGTATGCGATAAGCGGGCTGTGCGTTCCCGTCTTTGCCGCTTTGCCCCGTTTTTCGGAAATAACTGCAACCTTTCTCCCGCTCGGAAAAATACAATCAACCTTTCACCCTCGAAACGGAGACAGAAAACTGCAAACAGCCGCTCTGAAAGGCGAAGAAACGGACGCCCGACAAAGCTCCGCGCAAGCGACATTTTTCACATTGCCGATCTGCCGATAAAACAAGCCCTCGCGCCCGATCTGTCGGCCATCAGCCTACCTGTAAGAGCAACGCTTTGCAGACAGAATTTTCTCTATATGAGGGCAACCGATTCAGACAAATTCCCTCTGAAAGGGTAAGCGCCCCATTAACCCTCACATGCAAGGACAACCGCAGATAAAAACTCTGCACGCATTTGCGACACGAAAAAAAGAGCGTAACGAGTACGCTCTTTTTTGTTGACTGAATGCTTATTTAATGATCTTGGAAACGACGCCGGAACCAACCGTTCTGCCGCCTTCACGGATCGCGAAACGAAGGCCTTCTTCGACTGCTACGGGCTTGATCAGCTCAACCTTGATCGTAACGTGGTCGCCGGGCATAACCATTTCGGTTCCTTCAGGAAGCTCGATCGCACCCGTAACGTCCGTCGTTCTGATGAAGAACTGAGGTCTGTAGTGGTTGAAGAAAGGAGTATGACGTCCGCCCTCTTCCTTCGTCAGGACGTAAACCTGACCTTCGAACTCGGTATGAGGATGAACGGTGCCGGGCTTAGCAAGAACCTGACCTTTCTCGACATCCTTACGATCGATACCACGAAGCAACGCGCCTACGTTGAAGCCTGCAAGAGCTTCGTCGACGGACTTGTGGAACATCTCGAGACCGGTGATGACGGTTGCGCGAGGCTTCTCGATGAGACCGACGATTTCAGCGGGATCGCCGACTTTTGCGGTACCTCTCTCTACTCTACCCGTTGCAACGGTACCACGACCGGAAATCGTGAATACGTCCTCGACAGGAAGCAGGAAGGGCTTCGCGGTGTCTCTTTCCGGGGTAGGAATGTAGGAATCAACTGCATCCATGAGGTCAAGGATGCACTTGCACTCGGGAGCAGCAAGAACGTCTGCGTCGGAAGCGCCGGAGGTTGCTTTCTCCAGAGCCTTCAGAGCGGAACCTCTGATGATCGGGGTCTTGTCGCCGGGGAACTCGTAGGAGTTAAGCGTATCTCTGATCTCCTCTTCGACGAGCTCAAGAAGCTCTTCGTCGTCTACCTGGTCGATCTTGTTCATGAATACGATGATATAAGGTACGCCTACCTGACGAGCAAGCAGGATGTGCTCCTTGGTCTGGGGCATAGGTCCGTCCGTAGCTGCAACGACGAGGATCGCACCGTCCATCTGCGCTGCGCCGGTGATCATGTTCTTGACATAGTCAGCGTGACCCGGGCAGTCAACGTGTGCATAGTGACGCTTGTCCGTCTCATACTCAACGTGAGCGGTGTTAATTGTGATACCACGAGCCTTCTCTTCGGGAGCCTTATCGATCTCGTCGTATCTCATCTTCTGAGCCTGACCCTTACAAGCCATAACCATGGTGATAGCTGCGGTCAAAGTCGTCTTGCCGTGGTCAACGTGTCCAATGGTACCAATGTTGACATGGGGCTTACTGTTGTCGTATTTAGCTTTAGCCATTTTTCTTCCTCCAAAAAATTTACTGAAATTAAATGATAACTTGTTCGCCTTTGAGCATACAACTATCAATCATTCCGATATATAGCTGACTTCTTCTCAAAGAAGCAATCTTATTATAACTGAAAACTTTGCGAAATGCAATTATTTTTCATGATATTTAAGCGATATTTTCAAAAAATTTTTATTCGCAAAGCTTTGCTGCGGAAGCGCGTTATCGGACGTTTCCGCATGACAGCGTTTCAATTTTGCTTAACCTTTTGCGCGGCCCTTGATGACCTCTTCCGCAACGGACTTAGGCACTTCGGAATAATGATCGAACTGCATCGTGAACATGCCTCTGCCCTGCGTGCTGGAACGAAGCGCCGTCGCATAACCGAACATCTCAGACAGAGGGATCTCTGCGTCGATGATCTTGGAACCTGCTCTGTCGTCCGTGCTCGTGACGGTGCCGCGGCGACGGGTCACATCGCCCATCAGTCCGCCGAAGTAATCGTCGGGCGTGACGATCTCGACCTTCATGATCGGCTCGAGAAGGACGGGTTTCGCCCTCTCCATACCGTCTTTGAAACCCATGGAGCCTGCGATCTTGAACGCCATTTCGGACGAGTCGACTTCATGATACGATCCGTCGTAAACCTGGACTTTGAAGTCTACCACTTCATAGCCGGCAAGGAATCCGTTCTTTGCCGCTTCCTGAATGCCTTTGTCGATCGCGGGGATGAACTCCTTGGGAATGGAGCCGCCGACCGTGATATCTTCGAATACATAGCCGGAACCGGGTTCGCCGGGAATCAGATGCAGTTTGCAGTGACCGTACTGACCTTTACCGCCGGACTGACGCTTGTACATACCTTCCGCGTCGACCGCCTGACGGAACGTCTCGCGGTATGCTACCTGAGGCGCGCCGACGTTGGCTTCCACTTTGAACTCGCGGAGCAGTCTGTCGACGATGATGTCGAGGTGCAGCTCGCCCATGCCTGCGATGATGGTCTGACCGGTCTCCTGATCGGTATAAGTCTTGAACGTCGGATCCTCTTCCGCAAGCTTGATGAGCGCGAGCGTCATCTTCTCCTGTCCTGCCTTGGTCTTCGGCTCGATGGAGAGCTGAATGACGGGCTCGGCGAAGGTCATCTGCTCGAGAACGATGGGATGCGCTTCGTCGCAGAGCGTATCGCCCGTCGTCGTGTCTTTGAGACCGACGATCGCGCAGATATCGCCCGAATATACGGTCGGGATATCCTTTCTCTCGTTCGCGTGCATCTGTACTAGACGGCCGACTCTCTCTTTCTTGCCCTTCGTCGAGTTGTAGACGTAAGAGCCTGCGTCGAGTTTACCGGAATAAGCGCGGAAATATGCAAGACGTCCTACGAACGGGTCGGTAGCGATCTTGAACGCAAGACCTGCGAAAGGCTCGTCGTCGTCCGTCTTTCTGATCTCCTCTTCTCCCGTCTCGGGGTTAACGCCCGTGACGTGGTCTACGTCGAGAGGGCTGGGAAGATAATCGACGACTGCGTTCAGAAGCATCTGAACGCCCTTATTCTTGTAGGAAGAGCCGCAAAGTACGGGAACGCACGTCATGGCGATGGTCGCCTTTCTGAGACCCTTGCGGATGTCTTCGACGGACAGGTCGCCCTCTTCGAAGAATTTCTCCATAAGCGCGTCGTCCGCTTCCGCCGCAGCCTCTACGACTGCTTCGTGCGCCGCCTGCGCTTCGTCTACCATATCCGCGGGGATCTCGGCTTCATGGAACTGCTTGCCGTCTTCAGAATCATAGATCTCCGCCTTCATGGTGACGACGTCTACGATGCCTTTGAAGGTATCCTCTTTGCCGATGGGAAGCTCGATGGGAAGCGCGTTTGCTCCCAGTCTCTCCTTCATCATGCGCACGGCGCGGGGGAAATCCGCTCCGTTGATGTCCATCTTGTTGACGTATGCGATGCGGGGAACTTTGTATTTGTTTGCCTGTCTCCAGACCGTCTCGGACTGGGGCTCGACGCCTCCCTTTGCACAGAACGTCGCGACGGCGCCGTCAAGGACGCGAAGCGAGCGCTCTACTTCTACGGTGAAGTCGACGTGACCCGGGGTATCGATCAGGTTGATCCTGCACTCTTCCGACTTCGGAGCTCCCGTTCTCGTCCAGTGGCAAGTCGTTGCGGCGGACGTGATCGTAATGCCGCGCTCCTGCTCCTGTACCATCCAGTCCATCGTCGCAGCGCCTTCGTGTACTTCGCCGAGTTTGTGATTGATACCGGTGTAATAAAGGATACGCTCGGACGTCGTCGTCTTGCCTGCATCGATGTGAGCCATGATACCGATATTTCTGGTATGGGCTAAATCATAATCTCTGGGCATAGGTTCCTCCGATTAAAATCTGAAATGCGCGAAAGCCTTGTTGGCTTCTGCCATTCTGTGCGTATCGTCTTTCTTCTTGACCGCGCCGCCTGCGTTGTTGTACGCATCCATCAGCTCTGCGGCAAGCTTGTTTGCCATCTCTCTCTCGCTTCTCTTTCTCGTGCTCTGTACGAGCCAACGAATCGCGAGCGTCTGGCGTCTTTCGGGTCTGATCTCGATGGGAACCTGATAGTTCGCACCGCCGACACGGCGAGCCTTGACCTCCAATACGGGCATGACGTTTGCCATCGCCTGGTTGAAGATCTCCATCGGATCCATGTTCATTTTATCTCCCGCGATCTTGAACGCATCGTAAACGATGTTCTGCGCGGTTCCCTTGTTGCCGTCGTACATGATCTGGTTGATGAGCTTAGCAACAACCTTGCTTCCGTACACGGGATCGGGCAATACGTCTCTTTTGGGGACGCTTCCTCTTCTGGGCATAGTGTTATCCTCCTTTAAATATTTTTGATAAGGGTTTCCCCTCAAGTACGGCTATCGCTTGCCGAGCACTTCGCTTTTATAGCAGTGGGCGAACGGACATAAGCCTTTTATGGCCGTTGCTTACGGCGCATGCGCCGCAATCGGTAGCGAACCTTCTGCTCTGTCGAGCATACTGCCTACTCCTGTCGGGTCGAATAAAATTCCATGTTCCTGACAAGTAGGTGTGAAAAAGTTGCGGAAAAATTACTTAGGGCGTTTTGCGCCGTACTTGGAACGGCTCTGCTTACGCTTTGCTACGCCTGCGGTATCGAGCGCGCCACGGATGATGTGGTATCTGACACCGGGCAGGTCCTTGACTCTTCCGCCGCGGATGAGCACGGAGCTGTGTTCCTGCAAATTGTGACCTTCGCCGGGAATGTAAACCGTACCTTCCTGCTTGTTCGTCAAGCGAACTCTCGCGATCTTACGCAGTGCAGAGTTAGGCTTCTTGGGAGAAGTCGTCGTGACGGAAAGGCATACGCCTCTCTTCTGCGGGCAATTGTCCAAAATAGGAGACTTGGACTTGTACTCGAGCTGTTCTCTGCCGTGCTTGATCAGTTGGTTGATGGTGGGCATGTTGTTACCTCCTTGTAAGAATGGAATTTTATTTCGATAAATTGCCCTTACCGCAATTTAAGGAAAGCATTTTTGTTCCCGCCGCGATCGGACGCCTTTTTGAAATACCGGGCGTGTGCTCGTCGGCGCGTCTTATCCCGATTTCTGACGGGTTTTGCGGGCGTTATTCGCCACACTCGATTATTTTATCAAATCGCAACTATCTTGTCAATCGTTTGGATATAATTTTTTTTACTTTGCGCCCGCTTTTTTGAGGCATATTTTTCCGCAAAGAATTGACAAAAAAGGAAAAAAACGATATAATACGATATGGAAAAAAATATAAGGCATCGTTGCGCGAGACGGCGCGGGCGCGAGGACGTACTTTTTCGTTTCTCTCCCATCCGCGTCTTGCTTGCACGGCGCGCCGAAACATAAGGAGAGTTTCTTTACTATGAACAAGATGTCCATCAAAGACGTTGACGTAAAGGGCAAGAGAGTTCTTGTACGCTGCGATTTCAACGTTCCCATGAAAGACGGCGTGATCACCGACGAGAACCGCATCCAGGGCGCTCTGCCCACCATCAAATATCTGATGGAGCACGGCGCGAAAGTGATTCTCTGCTCGCACATGGGCAAGCCTCACTCCATCTTCTCTTCCGAAGTCAAACTGAACAAGAAGGACAAGCAGAAGGTCGAAGCGCTTCCCGTTCAAGAGCAGGCTGCCGCAAAACAGGCGATCATCGACAAGGCGCTTTCGACGGAGCCCAAAAAGCTTACGCTCAAACCCGTTGCGGACAGACTCAACGAGCTGCTCGACGGAAAAGTCACCTTCGCAAAGGACGTCGTAGGTCCCGACGCGCAGGCAAAAGTAGCGGCTTGCAAGGAAGGCGAGTGCGTGCTTTTGGAGAACCTGCGTTTCCATTGGGAAGAGGAAAAGAAAGACCTCGAATTCTGCAAGAAACTTGCTTCTTACTGCGACATCTATGTCAACGACGCATTCGGTACGGCGCATCGTTCGCACGCTTCCACCGCGGCGATCGTCGAGTACGGCCTCGTAAAGACTGCCGTCTGCGGTTTCCTTATCGAAAAAGAGCTGACCGTCATGGCTGATTCCCTCGAACATCCCGTACGCCCCTTTGTCGCCATCCTCGGCGGCGCGAAGGTCGCAGACAAACTCAACGTCATCTCCAACCTGCTTGAAAAGTGCGACACCCTCGTCATCGGCGGCGGCATGTCCTATACCTTCCTCAAGGCGCTCGGCGGCAACGTAGGCACCTCCCTCGTCGACGACGAAAAACTCGATTATTGCCGCGACATGGTGAAGAAAGCGGCTGACCTCGGCAAAAAGCTCGTGCTTCCCGTCGATACCGTATGCACCAAGAACTTCCCCGACCCCATCGACGCACCCGTAGAGACGGAAGTACATCCTTCCAAGGAGATCCCTGCCGATCTTATGGGGCTCGACATCGGTCCCGAGACCAGAAAGCTCTATGCCGACATCGTAAAGGATGCAAAGACCGTCATCTGGAACGGACCTATGGGCGTATTTGAGAACCCGATCTTCGCAAAAGGCACCATCGCCGTCGCACAGGCCCTCGCAGACGCAAAAGACGCGACGACCATCATCGGCGGCGGCGACTCCGCAGCAGCTGTACAGCAGCTCGGTTTTGCAGACAAGATGACGCACATTTCCACCGGCGGCGGCGCTTCCCTTGAGCTGTTCGAAGGCAAAGTTCTGCCGGGCATCGCTTGCCTCAACGATAAGGCATAAAATTTTCAGAAGAAGAAAAGGGACGTCATGTCCCTTTTTTTCAGGAGGTCAATCTATGAGAAAACCCATCATTGCGGGCAACTGGAAGATGAACAACACCGCCGCTTCCGGCGTAGCACTCATCGAAGAACTGAAGCCCCTCGTGCGGAACGTCTTCTGCGACGTGGTCGTCTGCGTACCCGCCATTCTGATCCCCGCAATCAGCGAGGCCGTGAAAGGCAGCAACATCAAGCTCGGCGCGCAGAACATGCACTGGGCAAAAAAGGGCGCCTACACCGGCGAGATCTCTGCGGACATGCTCAAAGAATACGGCGTAGAATACGTCATCATCGGGCACAGCGAGCGCCGCACTTACTTCGGAGAAACGGATGAGACCGTCAACAAGCGCACGCTCGCCGTCCTTGCCGAAGGCATGACCCCCATCGTCTGCGTCGGCGAAACGCTCGAACAGCGCATCAACGGCGAGACGGAGGCCGTACTCAGCCGCCAACTCTCCCTCGGCCTTGCGGGCATTGACCGCATCAAGAAGGTGATCATCGCCTATGAGCCCGCCTGGGCGATCGGCACGGGAAAGACAGCAACCGACAGCCAGGCAAATCAGGCGATCGGTTTTATTCGCAAAAAAATTGCAGAACTATTCTCTCCCGAACTTGCCGAAATGGTACGCATTCAATACGGCGGCTCCATGAACTCGAAGAACTGCAAAGGTCTGATGGCGCAGAGCCAGATCGACGGCGGTCTCATCGGCGGCGCGTCGCTCAAAGCGGCAGACTTCGCCAAGATCGTCAATTTCGACAAATAACAGGCGCGTCGCCAAAGCGACAGACTTCTT
>CALVME010000045.1 GCA_944342055.1 uncultured Clostridia bacterium
CCCGAAAGGCAGGTCGGCCCCGCGAGGCGATAGCGAAACGTCCCCTCCCCGCTCACGTCGAGCAGGGGCGGCGTATAAGGCATTTCGATGACGTCGGGCATGTGGCAGGCGGCGCTCGCGTCCAAAATCGCAACGGAAATCCCGTTTTCCACGACGTCGAGCACGCGCGTCGCGAGATATCCCGCGTTGAGCGCGACCGCTTCCCCCGGCTCCAGATAGACCTGCACGCCCCACTTGTCGCGCGCCGAGATCAAGAGGCGCTCCAAAAGCGCCGCGTCGTAGTCGTCGCGGGTGATGTGATGCCCGCCGCCCATGTTCAGCCAGCGCATGCGCGGCAACACGTCGGAAAATTGCTCTTCGAACGCTTTGAGCGTCTTCTCGAGCGCGTCCGCGTTCTGTTCGCAGAGCGTGTGAAAGTGCAAGCCGTCCAACAGTGCGACGAGCTCGTCCGTCATCTCCCTGTCCCAGACGGCGCGCGTCGTGCCCAGCCTGCTCCCCGCCGCGCAGGGATCGTAAATTTCGTGTCCCTCCTGCGTGGAACATTCGGGATTGACGCGGAGCCCCACGCTCTTGCCGCGCGCCTTCGCCCGCGCGCCGAACGCCCTGAGCTGACTCGGAGAGTTGAACACGATGTGATCGGCATATGAGAGGAGCTCTTCAAACTCGTCCTCCCGATATGCCGCGCAGAAGACGTGGACTTCGCCGCACGGCATCTCCTCCGCACCCAGGCGCGCCTCGTATAAGCCGCTCGCCTCCGTACCCGCGAGATAGCGGGAGAGGAGCGGATAAAACGCAAAATTCGAAAACGCCTTCTGCGCGAGCAGAATTTTACAGCCCGTATGCGCCGCCACGGCGGCGAGTTTCTCGCAGTTGCGCCTGAGCGCCCCCTCGTCGATCACATAGCAAGGCGTGGGCAACGCGGCGAGCGATGTGACGTCGCGCAAGCCCCGAAAGGGAGGCGCATTTTTTTCCGACGCCTTCATCAATCCACCAGCTTCGGATCTCTGTCTTCCCGCTTGGGAAGCCCATAGCGATCGAGCGCATCGAGGAAGGGATCGGGATCGAACTCCTCCACCGTATGCACGCCCGTCTTGCTCCACTTGCCCGTGAGGAGCATGAGCGCGCCGCACATGGCAGGTACGCCTGTGGTGTAGCTGATCGCCTGGCTCTCCACCTCTTTGTAGCACTCCTGATGATCGCATACATTATAAATATAGTATGTCTTTTTCTTGCCGTCTTTCTTGCCCGTAAAGATGCAGCCGATGTTCGTCTTGCCGTGCGTGCGGGGACCGAGGCTCGCAGGGTCGGGCAGGAGCGCCTTCAGAAATTTGATGGGGACAATCTCTTTCCCCTCGAAGAGCACGGGCGTCGTCGAGAGCATGCCCACGTTTTCAAGGCACTTCATGTGCGTGAGATAGCTCTGCCCGAACGTCATGAAGAAGCGGATGCGCCTGACTTCGGGAATGTTCTCCGCGAGCGACTCGATCTCCTCGTGGTGCAAAAGGTACATGTCTTTCTCACCCACCTGATCGAAATTATACACGCGCTTGACGCTCATCGCGGGAATTTCCACCCAATGCCCGTCCTCCCAATAGCTCCCGGGGGCGGACACCTCGCGCAGGTTGACATCGGGGTTGAAGTTGGTCGCGAAGGGATAGCCGTGGTCGCCGCCGTTGCAGTCGAGAATGTCGATGGTGTCGATGACGTCAAACTCGTGTTTTTTCGCGTACGCGCAGTACGCCTGCGTCACGCCCGGATCGAATCCGCAGCCGAGCAGAGCGGTGAGCCCCGCTTTTTCAAACTTTTCGCGATACGCCCACTGCCAGCTGTAATCGAAGTACGCGGAGAACCCCTTCTCCTTGCACCGCTTTTCATAGATTTCGCGCCACGCGGGATCGTCCGTGTCTTCGGGCTCGTAGTTCGCCGTATCCATGTAGTTGACGCCGCAGATGAGGCAGGCGTCCATGATCGTCAGATCCTGATAGGGCAGCGCGATGTTCATGACGAGATCGGGCTTGTACGCGCGGATGAGCGCGACGAGCTGACCGACGTCGTCCGCATCCACCTGCGCCGTCGTGATCTTGGTCTCCGTCTTGCCTTTCAGGCTCTTCGCGAGCGCGTCGCACTTCGCAACCGTCCTGCTCGCAATGCAGATCTCCGAGAACACCTCGCTGACCGGACAGCACTTCCTGATCGCGACGGAAGCAACCCCGCCGCAGCCGATGATCAATACTCTGCTCATATTATATCTCCCTTTGTTTGGACAATGCCAAAATAAATTCTCTTGCGACTTTGCACGCCACCGCGGTGGAAACGCCGCTCTGGTCGAGCATGGGCGCGAGTTCGTTGACGTCCGCGCCGACGACGTCGAGTTCGCTCACCGCGAGCAGCGCCCGCAGCAGCTCCGCAAACGTCACGCCGCCCGCCTCCGGCGTGCCCGTACCGGGGAACACGGAGGGATCGAGACAGTCGAGATCGACGGTGACGTAGACGGGTTTGCCCCGCAGGGCGCGCACCGTCTCTTCCAGCCCCTCAAAGCCGAAGGGGTGAAAATCCGTATGCTTCTTTGCAAAGGCGAACTCCGCCCTCTCCCCGCTGCGGATGCAGAATTGGTGAATTTTGCCGTCCCCCAGCAGATCGTGACAGCGGCGCATGACGCAGGCGTGCGAAAGCTTTGCGCCGAGATAATCGTCGCGCAGGTCGGCGTGCGCGTCGAAATGCACGATGTGCAGATCGGGATGAGCGGCATACAGCGCGCGCACCGCGCCCAGCGTGACGAGATGCTCTCCGCCCAGCAGGAAGGGAAGCTTTCCGTCCGACAAAATCTCTCTCGCGCGCGCTTCGATGTCCGCGAGGGCGAAAGAGGCGTCGCCAAAGCACAGTTCCATGTCCCCGCTGTCAAAGACGGAAACGTCGACAAGGTCGAGGTCCTGATAGGGACTGTATGTCTCCAGACCGAAGCTCTCGTGCCGCATCGCGGAAGGTCCGAACCTCGCGCCCGGGCGAAAACTCGTCGTCGAATCGAAGGGTGCGCCGTAGATGACGATCGACGCATCCTCGTACGCCGCGTCACAGGCGAGAAACGTCTCTACGTTGCGTTGCATTTACTCTCTACCTCCTTGAGCATTTTCTCGAGAAAGGCGGGCAGATAGAAGGACCCGACGTGCAGGCGCGTGGTATAGTACTGCGTCTCGAGGCGCAGCGCCTCCCACCTACCCGCGTCGAAATCGTCCACGGGATGATATTTCTTGCTCGCAAATCCGAACAGCCAATACCCCGCCGCATACGTCGGAATGTGCGCCTGATAGACGCGGCTGATCGGAAACGTGCTCGCGATGCGGTAATGGCTGCGCCGCATCGCGTCCGCGTCGTGTTTGTAAAAGGGGCTGCCCTGCTGGTTGACCATGATGCCGTCCTCGCGGAGCGCGTTGAAACAGACGCCGTAAAATTCGCGGGTAAAATACCCTTCGAGCGGACCGAACGGGTCCGTCGAATCGACGATAATGAGGTCGTAATTCGCGTGGCGCTTTCGCAAAAAGCGGAGCGCATTGTCGTAATAGATATGTACGCGCCCGTCGTCCAGCTTGCAGGCGTTCTCTGGCAGAAAGGAGCGGCAGACCTCGATGACCTGAGGGTCCATCTCGACGAGATCGATCTTCTCCACGCACTCGTAGCGCGTCAGTTCGCGCACCACGCCACCGTCTCCCGCGCCGATGACGAG
Source organism: uncultured Clostridia bacterium (assembly GCA_944342055.1). Lineage (GTDB taxonomy): Bacteria > Bacillota > Clostridia > Christensenellales > Borkfalkiaceae > RGIG8762. The sequence continues at coordinate 3,722 of CALVME010000045.1, forward strand.
AATGTCGCGCACGCAGGGGTGCACGGACATGGGGACGTGCGTGATCATCTCGTCGTAGATGAACTCGTCGCGCTCCGTCAGCATGACGTTGCCGTCCAGCGTGAGCACCCTGCCGAATTCAGGCGTCTCAAAGACATCGATCTGCTGATAGCTGCTGCGCTGAGAATACAGATGCCTGTTCACGCGGATGCTGTGCTTGACGTCAGGCGTATGAAATTCGCTGAACCACAATTCCATGGCGATCCTCCTACGCTAATACGTTGATGTTTTCTATGTCGGGGTCTTCGGGGCCCGTCATGGAACACCCCTTCGCCTTCGCATATTCGATGTACTGCACGATCTCGTCCGTCACGCGCTCCCCCGGCGCGAGAATGGGTATGCCGGGGGGATAGCACATGATGAACTCGCTGCACACGCACCCGACGCTCTGTTTGAGCGGCACGCTCTTCTTGTTCGCATAGAACGCCTCCTGCGGACTGATGACGACTTCCGGCTCGAGATACTCCTGACTCAAAAGCCCGCGGCTGTCCTTCTGATAGCGGCGGCGTATCTCCGCGAGCGCGCTGACCAGCCGCTCGAGCTCCTGCATCCTGTCGCCGATGGAGAGATAGGCGAGAATGTTGCCGATGTCGCCGAATTCGATCTGAATGTCGTACTCGTCGCGCAGAAGGTCGTACACTTCGATGCCCGCAAGCCCGATGTCTCTGGTATGCACACTGAGCTTGGTGCTGTCGAAATCGAACACGGAATCGCCGTTGACAAGCTCCTTGCCGAAGGCATAGTAGCCGCCGATCGCGTTGATCTCCTCGCGCGCGTAGTTCGCCATTTCCGTGACGCGCGCAAAGACGCCCTTGCCCTTGAGCGCAAGGTTCCTGCGGCTGATGTCGAGGCTGGACATGAGCAGATAGCTCCCCGACGTGGTCTGCGTCAGGTTGATGATCTGTCTGACGTACCCCGCGTTGATGTTCGGCCCCGTCAGAAGGAGACTGGACTGCGTCAGGCTCCCGCCGCTCTTGTGCATGGATACCGCCGCCATGTCCGCGCCCGCCGCCATGGCAGACAAGGGCATGTGCTCGCCGAAATAGAAATGCGTGCCGTGCGCCTCGTCGGCAAGGCAGTACATGCCCGCGCCGTGCGCCATCGAAACGATCTCTTTCAAGTCGCTGCAGATGCCGTAATACGTCGGATTGTTGACGAGCACCGCCACCGCGTCGGGATGCGCCGCGATCGCTGATCTGACCTGTTCCCGCTTCATGCCGAGCGAAATGCCGAGTTTTACGTCCACCTCGGGATTGACGTAGACGGGGATCGCGCCGCAGAGCACCAGAGCGTTGATGACGCTCCTGTGCACGTTGCGCGGCAATATGATCTTATCCCCCCGCTTGCAAACAGAGAGCACCATGCTCTGCACCGCGCTCGTCGTGCCGCCCACCATCAGAAAGGCGTGAGACGCGCCGAAGGCGTCCGCCGCGAGCTCCTCCGCCTCCCGAATGACGGACACGGGGTGACAGAGATTGTCCAAAGGTTTCATGCTGTTGACGTCGATGCTCACGCACCGCTCGCCCAAAAAAGCCGTCAGCTCGGGGTTGCCCCTGCCGCGCTTGTGGCCGGGAACGTCGAAGGGAACCACCCGCATTTCGCGGAACATCTGCAGCGCCTCGTAGATGGGCGCCCTGTTCTGATCGTACCGTCTTTTGTTTTCCAACTGCTTTCCCTCACAAAAAAATGCGCAAGCCGTTATCACACAACTTGCGCACGTTTTTGACATATTTCTCAATGGCATACGGAATCGCTTCCTTTCCCGCTCAGGAGAAGTTATGGCATCCAGAGTCTATATAGCAACAACTTTTACTACTCTTATTGACCGTTTCACAAGTTTGCGCGTTGACGCATTTCGGTTATAAAGTAACCAACTTATAAAATTTGAGCTGTTCGCTCCATCAATAAGGCGGAGATCCGCCGATCGGCAGTGGACCCGGCTGTCCGTATGGCCTTGACTTTTTGCAAAGTGGTCCAAAAAAATAATTGCTCGGAAGACTCTATCCAATAGAAGTTATCCTGTTGTTTATTATAGCGGACGCCACCCCCTTTGTCAACGATTTTCAAAGAAAATATGAAAAGTCAGGCGCTTTTTTCGGGGGGCGCGCCGAAGGTGCGGAAAAAATTGCTTTGCGGCGCCCCTTTCCCGCCTCGCCCGAAGCCCTTTCAAAAAGAGGCGCGCCCCCGATCGGGGGCGCGCCGAATGCAACCGTCAGAACAATCCCTTCAATGCGGGATAGAACTGCTTGTACTTTTGGTATTTTTTCTCATAACGGGCGACGAGTTCGGGCTCCGGCTCTCTCGTCCAGAGCACGCGCACGATCGCGCGCGCCGCCTCGTCCACAGTCCGATAGACGCCGCACCCGACCATCGCCAGCATCGCCGCGCCGTAAGCGGGGCCCTCCGTCGTCTTCGGGCCGCACACGGAAATGCCCAGCACGTTCGAGAGCACCCTGACCCATAGCTCGCTCCGCGCGCCGCCGCCGCACACGCTCGTCGCCTGCGGCGCCCTGCCGCACGCTTTCGCCTCTTCGAGGCAATCGCGCAGGGCGAACGCCACGCCCTCGAGCACCGCGAGCGTCATTTGTCCGCGGTCGGACTCCGCATTCAGCCCGATGAACGCACCGCGCGCCGTCACGTCGTTGTGCGGACAGCGCTCGCCCGCAAGATAGGGCAGAAAGAACACGTCGTTATCGCCGAGATATTTCTCCAACCCCGCCTGCTCCGCGGCATAATCCTCCGCCCGCAGCACGCGGTGCACCCACCATTCGTTGCAGCTCGCGGCGGAGAGAATGCACCCCATCAGGTGATACTTTCCGTCCGCATGGCAGAAGGAATGCAGGGGCTTGCCGTGCACGTCGGAGAAGGAATCCGACGAGAGGAAGAGCGTGCCGCTCGTCCCCAGAGAGACGTTGCAGCCGCCTTCGCCCACAACTCCCATGCCGACCGCCGCCGCCGCGTTGTCGCCCGCGCCCGCGCAGACCTTGACTTCGCCGTAGCCGAGCGCGTCCGCAAGGGAGCGCTTCATCGTGCCGATCACCTCGTAGCTTTCGTGCAGGGCGGGGAGCTGTTCCTTCGAAACGTGACAAATTTCGCACATTTCCTCCGCCCAGCAACGGTTCTTCACGTCGAGCAACAGCGTGCCGCTCGCGTCCGAATAGTCCGTCGAAAACTCTCCCGTGAAGCGATACGCGAGGTAATCCTTCGGCAGCAATATCTTGTCGATTTTAGCGAAATTTTCGGGTTCGTGCCGATACATCCAGAGAAGTTTGGGCGCGGTGAAGCCCGCAAAGGCGATGTTGCCCGTCCAGGCGTTGAGCTTCTCCCTGCCCACCGTCTCGTTGAGGTACGCCGTCTCCTCCTCCGTCCTGCCGTCGTTCCAGAGGATGCAGGGGCGGATGACCTTCCCCTCCCTGTCGAGCGCGACGAGCCCGTGCATCTGTCCGCCGAACGAAATGCCCGCGACGTCCCGCGCGTTGAGCTCTTCAAGTCCTTCCAGGACCTCCTGAAACCATTCCTCGGGATCCTGTTCGCTCCAACCCTCCTGCGGACGGTAAACGTCGTAAGGGCGGGTCGACGAAGCGAGGATCTTCCCCCGCTCGTCCGTCAGCAAAATTTTGACGCTGCTCGTCCCGAGGTCGATGCCGATAAAGTTGCTCATCTTACGCAAACGGATTTTCCGTCTTGTAGCGCTCTCTCGCAGGCTGGTTGTAACCGATCTCTTCGGGCGCTACGCCGATGTATTTGAAGACTTCAAAGAGCGCCTTGCCGAAATGTCCGAACGCGACGGCGCCGTGGTGAGGATAGTTCCCTTCGATGAGCACATGGCGGTAGAAGCGCTTCATCTGCGGGATCGCAAAGATGCCGATCGAACCGAACGAATGCGTCCTGACGGGGAGCACTTCGCCCTCCGCCACATACGCACGGAGCTTGTTGTCCGACGTCGATTGCAGGCGGAAGAAGGTGATGTCGCCGGGGACGATGTCTCCCTCGAGGGTACCCTGCGTGACCTCTTCGGGGAGGGAGCGCGCCATGATGAGCTGATACTTCATCTCGCAGAAGCAGAGCTTCTTGGTGCAGGTGTTGCCGCAATGGAAGCCCATGAAGGTATCCGTCAGCGCGTATGCATATTTGCCCTCGATGTCCGCTTTGTAGAGATCCTTGGGAACGGTATTGTTGATGTCGAGCAGCGTGACCGCGTCCTGAGAAACGACGGTGCCGATGAACTCGGACAGCGCGCCGTAGATGTCCACTTCGCAGGAAACAGGGATGCCTCTGCCCGTCAAACGGGAGTTGACATAGCAGGGAACGAAGCCGAACTGCGTCTGGAACGCGGGCCAGCATTTGCCTGCGATCGCGACATACTCGCGGGAACCCTTGTGCGCCTCGACCCAGTCGAGAAGGGTGAGCTCGTACTGCGCGAGCTTGGGAAGGATCTCGGGCTTTTTGTTGCCCTCGCCCAGCTCCGCAGCCATATCTTCGACGACTTGGGGGATGCGCTCGTCGCCCGCATGCTTGTTATAAGCTTCGAACAGGTCGAGCTCGCTGTTCTCTTCGATCTCGACGCCCAGATTGTAGAGCTGCTGAATGGGCGCGTTGCAGGCGAGGAAGTTCATGGGGCGAGGTCCGAAGGAAATGATCTTGAGGTGCTTGAGCGCATAGACTGCCCGCGCGATCGGGAGGAACTCATGCAGCATCTCCGCGCAGTCCTCCGCGTCGCCGACGGGATATTCGGGGATGTACGCCTTCACGCCGCGGAGCTTGAGGTTGTAGCTCGCGTTCAGCATGCCGCAATACGCGTCGCCGCGCGAATTTGCGAGGGTGGGGATGTTCTCTTCCGCCGCCGCAAAGAACATGACGGCGCCGCCCGTGCGCTCGGTAAATTCCTTGGCGAGCATGGTCTCGGAGATCTCGGGGCCGAAGTTGCCGAGGTACACCGCGAGCGCGTTGCAGCCCTCCTGCTCCAGCCACGCGAGCGCCTGTTTCATATGGATCTCGCTCTCCACGATGTAGACGGGACACTCCGCCACGCCTTCGCCGTACTTCTCTTCGTACGCCTTCATGAGCGCCTTTCTCCGATTGACGGACAGGCTCTCGGGGAAGCAGTCGCGCGATACCGCGACGACGCCTACCTTGATTGCAGGTGCATTGTTCATAATTTCCTCCTTTTTGTCTCTTTTCTTTGTCTGTATGAATATTTCAGCTTCTCTTTCGGCGCGAAGCCGACGCTTCCTGCGCCCTCGAAAAAGTCAGAGCCGTTCAAAGACGGGGATCTCCTCGAGCGGCGCCGCCGTCTCGATCTCTTTGCCGCCCTCGTATTCCCTTCCGTCGCGGATGTCCCGCCACTTGCCCGCAGGCAGATAGACTTTGCGGCTGCGCACGCCCTCGTAGAGCACGGGCGCGACGAGATACTTCCCGCCGAACATGTACTGATCTTCCGCCTGCCAGCAACGCGCGTCCTCGGGGAACTCGAAGAACATGGTGCGCATGACGGGATACCCCTTTTCGCTCGCCTCGCGCATGGTCTCCGCGATGTAGGGTTTCATCGAGACGCGAAGCATGGTGTAACGCTTCAGCACTTCATATACGTCGTCGCCGAAGCTCCAGAGCTCGTTGGGAAGTCCCGTATGGCAGAACCCGCCGCCGTACTCCCTGTCGTCCAGCGCGGGGATGTCGCTCGGCCCCTTGTCGCCGTGCATGCGAAGGACGGGGCAGAACGCAGCGAACTCGAACCAGCGGAGGAGCAATTCCCGATAGCCGGGGTTCTTCACATCCACAAAGAAGCCGCCAATGTCCGTCGTCCACCAGGGAATGCCCGCCATGCCGATGTTCAGCCCCGCCGCAAACTGATCGCGCAGGCTCGCAAAGTTGCCGTAGATGTCGCCCGACCAGACGACAGCGGCATATTTCTGGCTGCCCACCCAGGCGCACCGCGCCAGGTTGCAGATGTCTTTCTGTCCCGCCGCGCGCTGACCCTCATAGAACGCCTGCGCGTGACAGCGGGGATAGACGTTGCCCGCCTGCAGCTGCGTCCCCGCATAATAGCGGTAATTGTCGAAATCGTAGACGGTGTACTCGGGCTCCGCCTCGTCCAGCCAGAACATGTCGATGCCGCTCGAAACGTAGCCGCTCTTGCATTTTTCCCAGATGTAGCGGCGCGCCTCGGGGTTTGTCGCGTCGTAGATGTACGAGTCGCCCAAAAAGTCGAAGCACTGCGTGCCGCGCTCGGGGCGGATGAGCAAGCCCTCTTCGCGCATTTCGAAAAAATTCTCGCTCTTTTTGTCGACGGTCGGCCAGACAGAGACCATGCACCGCGTCCCGTAAGAGGCGAGCTCCTTCACCATCGCGGCGGGATCCGACCAATAACGGGGGTCGAACTTCCAGTCGCCCTGCCTCGGCCAGTGAAAGAAGTCGATGACGATGACGTCGAGCGGAATGCCGCGCCTGTGGTATTCGCGCGCGACGGAGAGCACCTCCTCCTGCGTGCGGTAGCGGAGCTTGCACTGCCAGAGCCCCAGCGCGTTCTCGGGAAATTCGGGTGCCCGCCCGACGAGCTCGGTGTAAGCTTCCATGATCTCCTTGGGCGTATCTCCGACCGTCAGCCAGCAATCGCACTGTTTCAGGCTCTCCGCGTGCCATTCGGTCACGTTCTTGCCGAACACCGCTCTGCCGATCGCGGGATTGTTCCAGAGGAACCCGTACCCGCGCGAAGAGAGCAGGAAAGGCACGCTGACCTGCGTGTTGCGCTGCGCCAGCTCGAGGGTGCAACCCTTCAGGTCGAGATAGGGCTGCTGATACTGCCCCATGCCGTACAGCTTCTCCCCGTCCGCGCTCTCAAAGCGCAGCGTGAAAGCATAATCGCCCCCGACCGTCGGGCGGTATTCGCGCGCCACCACGCGGAGCGCGGGCGTGTGCGGCGTGTCGTATTCGTAACAGCGGTAATACTCCTCGAGAACGGGAGCGCCGTCGCGGTAAAACCTGATCTGACCGAGGCGGCTGATCTTCGCGCTCAGCCTGCCGTTTGCAATGCTCGCTTCGTCTTCGCCGATCTCGATCTCCGCCCCTTCATACGAGGCGCCCGCAAGCGCCCAATCCTCCTCCGCAAACGAGGGCGCGCGCGTCGCGCGGACGCGGAGCCCGTTTCTTCCCTGTGCGGCGATGCAGACCGTCTCGCCCTGCCGCCGAAAATACAATCTGCCATCCTTCTCTGAAAACATACTGCCTCCCGTCGGCATTTTGCCGCCGACTTCCGATTTTGATTGCCGCTCCGCGGTGCGGACGCGTTTTTCATTTCTATTATAAAATATTTTTTGAAAAAAGTATAGACAAATTTATTCTTTTTATAGTATAATTGTTCACAAATAATCGAATTTTGCAAGGAAGATATGATCAGCTCTTTCGAACAGGTAAAGCTGAGCGAACTGCTCAAGGACTTTTATACGGTGGTCGGGATACGCATCTCCGTATTCGACGATGATTTTTCGCTCGTCACGGAATACCCGCAGGAGCCGCCCGAGATCTGCGCGCTCATCCGCTCCTCCCCCGCGGGGCGCGCGGCATGCGCGCGGTGCGACAAAGAGGCGTGCATGCGCGCCAAAAAGAAGAGCGCGGCGCATTCCTACGTCTGCCACGCAGGCATCACGGAGGCGATCACCCCCATTCAGCTGGCGGGAGGCGTGGTGGGCTATGCGATCCTCGCGCACATCATGCCGACGGAGCGCTACGAAGAGACGGTCGGAGAGGTGTGCGAGCGCTGCCGCCGCTACGGGCTCGACCCTGCCGCGGTGGAGCAAAACGTGAGAAAGCTGAGAAGTTTTTCTTCTCAGACGATCTCCGCGTCCATGCGCCTGCTCGACGCCGTCGCGTCCTATCTGCAGATCTCGAAAATGGCGAACTGGAAGAACGAAAACATCGTGTTCCGCATCAACGAGTTCATCGAATACAATCTCGCCAACGACTTGAACTGTGACATTTTGTGTTCTCATTTCTTTGTTTCGCGCACAAAACTCTATCAAATCGCCATGCACGCCTTTGGCATGGGCATCGGCGAATACATCATGAAAAAGCGCATAGCGCGCGCCGCCGAACTTCTGAAGTCCACGGAGCGCACCGTCTCGCAGATCGCCCGCGAAGTGGGCATTCCCGACGGGAATTATTTTTCCAAACTGTTCAAGCGGGAGATGGGGCTGCCGCCCGCCAAGTATCGCCTTTTTTCACGCGGGTGAAAGACTCGTTTTCCGCTTTTTCGCCATATTTATGTAAATATGAAATATTAAAAAACATTTTTTAACTGTTTTTCTTTCGAAAACATTTTTCGCCGGGCGACCGATCGCCGAACGCAAAGACGCTCTTTTCCGTTTGGGGTCGCGCCCATAAAAATGCACGATAAAAATCAAGAATCGGCAACGGCGCCCGCGCCGCAAAACAAAAGGGCGCAAAAGGAGAAATCATGAAACAATCTTGGAGAGGAAAGATCGTCGTCGTCACGGGGGCGACGGCGGGCATCGGCAGAGCGACCGCGGAGCGCTTCAAAGCGCTCGGGGCGAACGTCGTCTGCCTCGCGCGGAGAAAGAGCGATCGCTTCGACAGCTTCTGCGCGGACGTCACGGACGGCGAGTCGGTCAGCCGCGCAGTCGCGGCGATCGTCGCAAAATACGGCAGGCTCGACGCGCTCGTCAACAACGCGGGCGGCGGCATTTCGGGTCCCGTCGAAAACGCCGACCCCGCAGAGGCGGAACGGCTCTTCGCGCTCAACTTCTTCGGCGCGCTCCGCATGATCCAGGCAGTCCTCCCGCAGATGCGCGCGCAGGGCGGCGGCGTCATCGTCAACGTCAGCTCGGTCGCCGCGGAATTCGCCATCCCCTTTCAGGCGTTCTACTCGGCGAGCAAGGCGGCGCTCTCCTCCCTCTCGGACGCCCTCCGAAGCGAGGTCGCGCCCTTCGGCATAAAGGTGTGCACCGTGCTCCCCGGCGACGTCAGGACGGATTTCACCGCCTCGCGCAAGAAGGGCGCCTCTGACCCCGCCTACGGAAAAAGGGCGGAGAGGGCCGTCCGCGCGATGGAGCGCGACGAGCAGAACGGCATGCCGCCCGAAGAAGTCGCGCGGGCGATCGTGCGCGCGGCAGGCAAAAAGCGCCCGCCCGTCAAGATCGTCGTCGGCGCAAAATACAAATGCTTCGTCTTTTTGCGCCGCATCCTGCCCGCACGCCTGGTCGCATTCCTGCTCGGCAAGATGTACGGCTGAGCCCCCTTCCGCATAACTCGCGCCTTGCGCGGCGCGAAGATGCGATGCCTAAAAGCGAAGTTTTTCTCGCAACACTGCCCAAAGCGTAAAGACAAAAAACGCGCGCCGCAAAATCGGCGCAGGAAAGGACTGCGGCGCCGCATCGAAGCCGCGCCGCATTCTGTCACAATGCAGATTCCCCGATCAAACGAAGGGGCGGCGAAGCATATCGCTTCGCCGCCCCCTTTTTACGCTGTCGCGTCATTCCGTATAATATTGCGCCTGCGCGTTCCAAAGCGCATAATACAATCCCGCTTCGTCTGCGACGAGCTGCGCATGCGTTCCGTGCTGCACCGCCTCGCCTCCGTCGAAGACGAGGATCTCGTCGCAGAACTTGCAAGAGGAGAGTCGGTGCGAAATGTAGATCGCCGTCTTGTCCCCGACGATCTCGTCGAACTTGGAATAGATCTCCGCCTCGGCGATCGCGTCCAGCGCGGCGGTCGGCTCGTCGAGGATGATGAACGGCGCGTCGTGACAGAGCGCCCGCGCGATCGCGATCTTCTGCGCTTCCCCGCCAGAGACCGAGATGCCCCTCTTGTCGCAGTCCTGGTAGAGATAGGTATCCAGCCCGTCGGGGAGGGACGCGAGCCGATCTCCGAATCCCGCCTTGACGAGGCAGGACTTCACCTTTTCCTCGTCGTAGCGCACCGCGCCCGCGACGTTCTCGCCGAGCTTCAAGGAGAACAGCTTGAAATCCTGGAACACCACGGAGAAAACGGACATATAGTCGAGATAATTGTATTTGCGAATGTCGATGCCGTTGAGAAGGATCTCCCCCTCTGTCGGATCGTACAGCCTGCACAGCAACTTGATGAACGTCGTCTTGCCGCTGCCGTTCCTGCCGACGACGGCGAGCCGCTTGCCTACCTGAAATTTCAGATTGACGTGCCTGAGGGCGTATGCCTCGCTGCCGGGATAGCGGAAGGAGACGTCCTTGAATTCGATCTCGTATTGTCCGTCGCTGCGCTTTTCGGTGGTAAGGCTGCCCTGGTACATCTCGTTGGGAATGTCGAGGAAAGCAAAGATCTGCCGCAGGAAGACGGCGTTGTTGCGCATGTCGCCGAGCACGCCGAAAAACCCGGATACGCCGTCCGCCACCTTGGAGACGGACGCGACGTACTGCGTGACCGCGCCGACGCCGAACGCGCCCGCCCACGCCTTGAGGCAGACAAACGCATACACCAGCCCCGTGAACACGACGGAGACCGCCGCGGAAGCCGCAAGCAGCAAGCCGCCCCGTCCCCTCGTATAGCGCGCGAACAGTCCCGCGGAACAAAAAGTATCTTCCTTGTGCGTGTTATACCGTTCGCAGATGAGATCCTGCCGATACATTCTGACGTCGGGCGCGAGCTCCTTGTTGTGACCGAGCAAACCAAAAAACCCGAAGAGGCGGTTGCCGAAGCGGTGCGCGTCCGCATGCTTCGCCCAAAAACTTCCGGAAAGGTTGGAAAGGGCAGGCGAAAGGAAGGTGATCGCCAGCATGACGGCGATGAGAAGGACGACGAAGAGCGGATGGTTGAGCACCGCATAGCCGCCCGCGCTCTCGGGAACGCGGCTGGAAAACAGCGTGACCGTCAAAGCGATGCCGCCGAGCACGGTAAAGAGCGCAGAAATGAGCTCTTCCACGCGGCTGACCACCCGATACAGCCCCCAACCGCCGCCGTTCTGATTCTGGCGGATGGTCGAAAGCAATTCCCCCGTCTCCGCCTTGTCGAGGTCGATGTAATCCATCGAAAAGAGCTTCTCCGCGAAGATATGATCGACTTTGTAGGGAAGCCCCGCCGCCTGCGCCTCCTTCCACTTAGAGAGGAGCGCCGTCACGAGCGAGATGAGCGCCGCCGCACCCAGCGTCAGTCCGACGAGCAGCAGCAATCTGTCCGCCTGGCGCTCCCCCGCGAGTTCGTCGACGACGCGCGCCGCGAGATAGATGCCGACGTACGGCGAAAGCGCCGTCCAGACCACATAAAACAGGCGCGAAAGGATCATCTGCGGATAGCGGTGAAAGAGCAGGCGGAAGGCTCTGACATTGAGTTTTGCCGCCTCGCGCCAGGAGAGTTCCGATTTCTTTTCAGTTCGTTTCATCTTCTCCGCCCTCCCGATAATATTTGCTCTGCACTTCGAAGAGCTGCGCATATCTGCCGCCCCGTTTCATGAGTTCCTCGTGCGTGCCTTCCTCGGCGATCTTTCCGTCCGCGATCAGGACGATGCGGTCGCAAAAGCGCGTGGAGGCGAGGCGGTGCGAAATGTAGACGGACGAGCGGTCCTTCGTCATTTCGTGGTATTTTGCGTAGACGTCCGCCTCCGCGATGGGATCGAGCGCGGCGGTCGGCTCGTCCAGAAGGATGCAGGGCGCGTCCTTGTAGAGGGCGCGGGCGAGCATGAGCCTCTGCGTCTCCCCGCCCGAAAGCATGACCGCGTCTTCGTACACCTCGCGGTTGAGCTTGGTCTCATAGCCTTCTGGCAGGCTCTCGATCTTTTCCTTCAACCCCGCCTTCCCGACGCAGGAGGCGACGCGCGCCATGTCGATCGCCTCTTCGCTCTGCGCGACGTTTGCCGCGACGCTCCCCGCAAGCAGGGAAAACTGCTGAAAGACCGCCGAAAACTGCCCGTAATATTCCCGCCTGTTCAGCGTGCGCACGTCCTCGCCGTTGAAGAGCACCTTGCCCTCCGTCGGGTCCAGAAATCCGCACATCAGCTTGACGAGCGTCGTCTTGCCCGCGCCGTTGAGCCCGACGATTGCGAGCTTTTCCCCCCTGTGCAGGGTGAGATCTATGCCGTGCAGGACGTCTTTCTCCGCATTCGGATAGCGGAAGGAGACGTTTGAAAGCACGATCTCCGCGCCCTCGCCCGCCCTAACGGGTTTCCCCTCCTCAAAGAGGAAGGGCTCGGGAAATTCGAGGCATTCCCGCATCGCGCACAAGTCCAGAGACTGCCGATGCAGCTTATTGAGTCCGCCCAGAATGCCCGTCACCCATTCGGTGAAGCCTCCTACCGCCGTAAAAAAGAGCACGAAGCCCGCCACATCCAGCGTCCCGTCCAAAACGAGGGAGATGAGCAGGGCGTACGCCGCGCCGTTGCGGACAAACGTCAGCACGAGATCGACGATCTTTCCCCAGAGGCAGACGCCCGCCGCCCTTTCGTGGAAGGCGACGTAGGCGCCGATCGCCTTGTCGTTCAGCTCCTCCAGCCACGGTCTGAGCCCGAAGATGCGGATGTCCTTCGCCGATTCCAGCCTGCTCGCGCGGTGGGAAAAATATTCCATGCGCCGCTCGCAGTCCGCCTCCTCCTCGCGGTGGCGGTACCTGTAATCGTTGAGGCGGAGGCTCACGAAATAGCTGACCGCCGTCGTCGCGATCACGGCGA
>CALVME010000046.1 GCA_944342055.1 uncultured Clostridia bacterium
TATTAGAATCTCTAAAAAAATACAGGATGAAGCTTCATCCTGTACCATTACAAAAAGAGGATTTATCAAGTTTCCTCCAGTCCCATAAAAATAACTAAAAAACTTTACATTATGGATATTTTAGTGCTCGGCGATGAACCGCGCCGCGTTCGGCGAGCAGATCGACATCCACGGCGGCGGCAGAGACCTCATCTTTCCGCACCATGAGAACGAGATCGCGCAGACGGAGGCGTTGACGGGCAAGCGCTTCGTCAAGTACTGGACGCACAACGGGCTCATCAAGGTCAACGGGCAGAAGATGAGCAAGTCGCTCGGCAACAGCCTGCTCCTGGAGGACCTGCTCAGGAAGTATTCCAACGAGGCGATCAAGTTCGCCCTGCTTCAGACGAACTACCGCAACGACATCAACATCACGGACGAGCTCTTCCCCGAGGCGGAGGCGCACCTTTATGAGTTCTATCGCGCCATCCGGGACACGGAGGCGGCGTTCCCCGGCGTCGGCGGCGAGAACAGAGAGATCGACGCGGCGTTTGATGCCTGCATGGACGACGATTTCAACACGGCGCTCGCGCTGTCCGATCTGTACGGATATTTCAGGACGGTGAGAAAGAAACTCGAGGAGAAGGACGCCTCGGCGGCGGCGGACGTCGCGCAGATCAGAAAGACGTACGGGCTTTTGGGCATCTTCCGAAAGGACGCCGAAAGCTATGTGAAATGGTATGAATCGAAGCGGGAGAACGAGATCCCCGCAGAGGTGCTCGCCATTGCGGAGGAGCGCGCCAAGGCGCGCGCCGCGAAGGACTGGGCAAAATCGGACGAACTGCGCGCCAGGCTTTCCGCGCTCGGCTACGCGGTCAAGGACGCGAAAGATGGCTATACTTTGAGCAAAATCTGACATCGGAACAGAGGGATCGATATGATTACATCGAAAGAGTTGAGACAAAAATGGATCGAATTTTATGAAAAGAGGGGACACGTCAACATCGGCGCGGTCTCCCTGATCGGCGACGGGACGACGGGCGTCATGTTCAACGTGGCGGGCATGCAGCCCCTGATGCCGTATCTGCTCGGCAAGAAGCATCCCGCGGGGACGCGGCTCTGCAACGTGCAGGGTTGCGTGCGGACGGTGGACATCGACTCCGTGGGCGACGCGACGCACTTCACGTTCTTCGAGATGATGGGCAACTGGAGCCTCGGCGACTATTTCAAAAAGGAAAAGACGCGCTGGACGTTCGAGCTTCTGACCGAGGTGCTCGGCCTCGAAAAGGAGAAGATCTGCTCCACCGTGTTTGAGGGGAACGAGAGCGCTCCGCGCGACGACGAGACGGCAAATTATCTCAAAGAGCTCGGCATCCTCCCCGAAAATATCTATTATCTCGACAAATCCAATAACTGGTGGGAGCTGGAAGGCACGGTGGGGACGCCGTGCGGTCCCGACAACGAGTGGTTCTATCCCCGCCACGACAATCCCTGCGGGCCGAACTGCGACATCAACTGTTCGTGCGGCAGATACGTCGAGATCGGCAACGACGTGTACATGCAGTACAGAAAGACGGAGAACGGGTACGAGCCGCTTGCGAACAAGAACGTCGATACGGGCTTCGGGCTCGACAGAATGCTGCTGTTTTTGAACGGGCTGGACGACGGCTACAAAACGGATCTCTTCTTGAGCGTCATTCAGAAGCTTGAGTCGCTCTCGGGCAAAGTCTACGACGAGGACGAGGCGGCGAGAAAGGCGATGCGCATCGTCGCCGATCACATCCGCACTTCCGTCATGCTCATCGGCGACGTCAACGGCATCCTGCCTTCGAACACGGGCGCGGGCTATATCCTCCGCCGCCTCATGCGCCGCGCGATCCGCTACAACCGTCAGCTCGGTCTGGACGCTTCGGCGCTCAAGGAAGTCGCGAAGATCTTCATCGAAGACATTTACGGGGGGGCGTATCCCCTGCTCGTCGAGAAGGAGGATTACATCCTTTCCGAGATCGACAAGGAGGCAGAGCGCTTCGAGACCATGCTCACGCAGGGCATCAAGGAATTTGAAAAATGCGTGCTTTCCCTCGAGAGAAAGAACGAGTTCATGGCGAAATCCAACCCCGCATACGAAAAGGAGACGACGATCGCGGGCAAGGCGGCATTCCGCCTCTACGATACCTACGGGTTCCCCCTGGAGCTCACCGTCGAGATGGCGGCGGAGCGCGGGCTGACAGTGGACGAAGCGGGCTTCGACGCGGCGTTCAAGGAGCATCAGGAAAAGAGCAAAGTGCAGGCGACCTTCAAGGGCGGACTTGCCGATCACAAAGAGGCGACGACGTATCTGCACACGGCGACGCACCTGTTGCAGGCGGCGCTCCGCACCGTATGTTCTCCCGATATCTGCCAGAAGGGCTCGAACATCACCGAAGAGCGGCTTCGCTTCGATTTCAACTTCCCCCGCCCTCTGACTGCGGAGGAGCTCAAGGCGGTCGAAGATCTCGTCAACGAAAAGATCGGAGAGGACATTCCCGTCGTCATGAAGGAGCTTCCCTATGAAGAAGCGAAGGCGGAGGGCTACACGGGCTTGTTTGAGAACAAGTACGGCGACACCGTCCGCGTCTATGCGATCGGGGATTTCTCCAAAGAGATGTGCGGTGGCCCGCATGCGGAGCATACCGGTCAGCTCGGTCATTTCCGCATTCAGAAGGAACAATCCTCCTCTGCCGGCGTCAGAAGAATCAAGGCGGTCCTCGTCCGCGAATGATCGGTGATCTTTGATAAGGAGATTTGTGCATGGAAGACAAGAAAAAACGGATATATGCGATTGCCCTCACTGCCTTTTTTGCACTGGCATTTTTGATTCTGTCGTTCGGAACGTACTTTCTGGCGGTGAATTACGGCAAATTGCGCGAGGAACAGTCTGCTCTTGCCGAACAGTATTACGCGCTCAAGCTGGAATACGACAAAAAAACGGAGGAATTCGACGCGCAGGCGGAACAGCTCAAGGAAGCGCAGGATGAACTCTCCAAGGTGAAAGAGGAGCTGGAAGCGCTGAAAATCCAGATAACGGAGATCCAGAACAAAGCGGACGCATATGAGGAGCTGTTGCCGCAGTATCAGCAGCTGCAGCAGGAGAATGCGGCGCTCAAGAGTCAGTACACCGAACTGGAAACAAAGTACAACGCGCTGCTTCAGAATCCCGCCGTCAACTACGACATGCTGTGGGAACTCGTTCAGATGCGCCTTCCCGGCATCGTCTGCTTCGGCGATTCGCTGACGGGCGGCAACGAGGGCGGCACCGAGGAGAACAATCAATGGAGTTATCCGCTCGAATTGCAGTCCCTCGTGCAGAGCGAAGTGTTCTATCGCATTCCCGTGGCGCGGCACGCCTGGGCGGGGCAGCCTTCATCGTATATCATGGAGTATGCGGGTTACACGCTCGCCAACAACCCCGAAGAGACAAACTACATCTACATCATCTGGATGGGGACGAACGGCGGCTGGAGCTCGCCCGCCTACGATTCGCAGGGCAATCCGATCCTGGACGACGAAGGCAATCAGGTGGAGCAGGAAGACCCGCAGAAGCTCATCGATCAGATCGACGCGATCCTGGCGACGCAGAAGGATTCCGCAAAGCGCTACCTCGTGATCGGACTGACCACGCGGACGAGCGAGCAGGCGGCGGAACTCGACGGGGCGCTCTCCTCGAAGTACGGCAGCAAGTTCGTGAACATACGGCAGTATCTTTCCACGAGCGCGCTCACGGACGCGGGCATCACGCCGACGGCGGACGACCTGACGCTCATGGCGCAGGGCAAACCTCCCACGAGCCTGTTGAAGGACGGCACGCATTATACGGATACGGGCTATCGGCTGATCGCAAGGTACATATTCAACAAAATGACCGAGCTCGGGTATTTCAACACCGCGCTGGAAAAAGTGCATCAATATGTAAAATAAGGAAATGTTTCTGCGAGACGGTCCCGCGCTTTGCTGCGGGACCGTCTCGCTTCGGCTTGAAAACGATCGCTCGGGAAGGGATAAATTTGCGGTTTTTTTTCAGGGAAAGTCGCCAAAAGAGCGGTTTTTTTCGTTTTTTGCGCGGGCAATCGGGAAACGATAAAAATTTTTATTTTTTTGAAAAAACTTCAAAAACGGAACACAAAACAGCTTGACAGAAAATTTTTAAAATAATACAATGGAAAAGCAATTAGGGAGAAAGCAGACATCGAGTTGTTTATTTCGGAAATTTGAAATGCTTTTTTGACTATAACGAACAAGGAGTGCAACAAAATGAAAACCTACATGGCCAAAGCCCAAACGGTGGAGAGAAAATGGTATGTTGTCGATGCGACCGATGTGCCTCTCGGAAGACTGGCGTCCAAAGTCGCGGCAATTTTGCGCGGCAAGAATAAGCCTACTTATACGCCGAACGTGGATACCGGTGATTTTGTGATCGTAATCAATTCCGATAAAGTCGTTCTGACGGGTAAAAAGCTGGACGATAAATTCTACAGATATCACACCGGATACATCGGCGGGCTCAAAGAGATCTCTTACAGAAAGATGCTGGCGGAGAAGAGCGATCTCGCCGTTTACGAAGCGGTAAAGGGAATGCTTCCCAAGAACAGCCTCGGCAGAGACATGATCCGCAAACTTCGCGTCTACAAGGGTGCGGAGCACGCGCATGCCGCACAGAAGCCCGAAACGCTCAAATTATTTTAAGGTGAGGTAAAAATATGGCAAAAGCTAATTTGAAGAAAAAACTTCAATTCTGGGGGACCGGCAGAAGAAAGGCGGCGATCGCGCGCGTTCGTCTCATCCCCGGCGGCAACGGCACGATCGTGATCAACGACAGAACGTTTGAAGATTACTTCCCTCAGGGTACGTTGCAGTACATCGTAAAACAGCCTATCGTCCTCACCGAGAACGAGACCAAATACGATATTTTCGTCAACGTATACGGCGGCGGCTTTACGGGTCAGGCAGGCGCGATCCGTCTCGGCATCGCCCGCGCGCTCCTTCAGGCAGAGCCTGAAACGCGCCCCGCGCTCAAGAAGGCAGGCTTCCTGACGAGAGATCCCAGAGTCAAGGAAAGAAAGAAGTACGGTCTCAAGAAAGCGAGAAGAGCGCCTCAGTTCTCCAAGAGATAATTTCAGAAAGATCGCTTTCAGGCGAAACAAAACCCCGACGGACAAGTCGGGGTTTTTTGTTTT
>CALVME010000047.1 GCA_944342055.1 uncultured Clostridia bacterium
GAATTATAAGACGCTCAAAGCCGTCTACGACGAATTGTGCGGACAAAAATAAGGGGAGGGACGTCTCGCAAGGGACGTCCCTCCCTTCGCTTCGGATTGGAAAATTCCTCGCTCTTGCAGGAAAAAAGCATTAGCAAAATTCAATGAACGCATCGGAGGCGGAGTGCATTTTTGGGCATGAGCTGACCGCTCACCGGCGGCTTTGCCTTGCGGGAGGGGTGCGCTTTTCCGAAAGAAAGGGCGAGGCGCGCCGCTTTGCAGGGGGAAAGGGGCGCGCAGAAAAAGAAAAGACAGGCGTTTTCCGAACGAAAATGCCTGTCTTTGTGGAGCTAATAGCCGGATTCGAACCGGCGACCTGCTGATTACGAATCAGCTGCTCTACCAGCTGAGCCATATTAGCAACCGCAACTTGCTCAACCATTATAGCAAATCTTAGAAAAAAAGCAACTGTTTTGAGGTGCTTTTTCGGAATTTTTTTATACTTTTTCATAAAGTTCTTGCGGGCGGGAGGAGGGAAAAGGCGCTGAACGCATTTTGAGCGGAGCGTTCCTTCCGCTCCCTCCTTTTCTGAAAAAACAGAATTGTCGGAAAAGAGAACTACATTTTTCGGAAAACTTTTGAAAATTATTGACAATTATGTCGAATTATGATAAAATGCGCACAGTAACACCCGATATGAGCATATGGGTGTCTTTTTCTGTACCTTCTTTTTTTGCATGCGGGGAGACGTGTTTTTGAAAAAACGTTTTTATTTGGCGGAAAAAGCGCATAAATTATAAGTGAAGCGCGCAAAGGCGGCTTTTCTTTCGCTCAGGTCCGTCATCGGGCCGTTGAATTTTGACAATAATAAATATAATATATAAGGAACGATATATGCAATTTGACAAGAAAAACTTTTTAGAGAAAGTAGACAGCATTCTGAATGCTGATTTTGCATCGAATCGGAGCGTGGCAACCAAAAAGGAACTCTATAACGCGGTATCCAAGGCAGTCATGCTGATGACTTATGAAGACTGGCGCAAGAGCGTCGAAGCGGACAAAAAGCGCGGCGCCTATTTTTCCGCAGAGTTTTTGGTCGGGCGCTCCATCTATTCGAACCTTCTGAACCTCGGCATTCTCGACGAGGTGAAAGAGACCCTCGCTTCCTGCGGGCTCGATCTCAACGAGTTTGAAGACGTGGAGGACGCTGCGCTCGGAAACGGCGGACTCGGCAGGCTTGCGGCATGCTACCTCGATTCCGCGGCGAGCGTCGGGTTGCCTCTGGACGGCTACGGCATTCGCTATCGTTACGGACTTTTTCACCAGACGTTTGAGAACGGCTTTCAGCACGAGGAGGGCGACGATTGGCTGCGCTGGGGAGATCCCTGGAGCGTCCGCGTGGAGAGAGACGCGGTCGTCGTCGAATTTTCCGATCAGAAGGTGCTCGCCGTTCCTTACGATATGCCCGTATTCGGCTATCACAACGACGTGATCAATACCCTCAGGCTCTGGCAGAGCGAACCCATCAGCGCTTTCGATTTCACCGCGTTCAACGAAATGCACGGCGAGCGCACGGCGGAGGAAAATTTCAAAGCGACGAAGATCACGGACGTGCTCTATCCCAACGACAATACGCTCGTGGGAAAGATGCTTCGCCTGCGTCAGCAGTACTTTCTGGTATCCGCTTCTTTGCAGGATATCGTCAAAAAACACAAAGAGGCGGGCAAGTCGCTCTCCGAGCTTGACAAATCCATCGTCATTCAGCTCAACGATACGCACCCCGTCATCGCCATCCCCGAACTTTTAAGATTGCTTTCCAACGAGGGAATGTCTTTCGAAGAGGCGTTCGGCATCTGCCGCAGAGTGTTCAACTTCACCAACCATACGATCATGGCGGAAGCCCTCGAAAAGTGGGACGAAATGGCGCTTCGGGAGTTGCTGCCCGAGATCTGGCAGCAGATCGCGCATTGCCAGCACCGCCTCGAATGCGAGGGCGTCGACCCCAACCGCTACTATATTATGCGCGACGGGCGCATCCATATGGCGAACCTTGCGATCTACGTCGCGGGCAAGGTCAACGGCGTCGCGGCGATCCACACGAACATTCTCAAAAACGAGACGTTCCACGACTGGTATTGCCTCTACCCCGATAAATTTGTAAACATCACCAACGGCATCACGCCGAGAAGGTGGTTCATGCTCAACAATCCCAAGATGGCGGAAGAGGTAGATAAGCGCATCGGCACCGCATGGCGCACCGACCTCAACGAATTGAAAAAGCTGCTGCCCTTCGTGGAAGACAAGAGCTTTGTCGACGCTTTCCGCGCCATCAAGCGCGAGAACAAGGAAAAGCTTTCCGCGTACATCCGCCGGCACGAGGGCATCGAGCTCTCTCCCGATTTCGTGTTCGACGTTCAGGTAAAGCGTCTGCACGAGTACAAGAGACAGCTCCTCAACGCGCTTTCCATTCTCTATTTCTATTACGAGATCAAAGAGGGCAGGATGCCCGATTTCAGACCGACCGCCTTCATCTTCGGCGCAAAGGCGGCTCCTGGCTATTACAACGCGAAGGCGATCATCAAGTTCATCAATGAGATCGCGAACAAGATCAACGGCGATCCCGACGTGAACGACAAGATGAAAGTGGTCTTCGTGCAGAACTACAACGTCTCCTATGCGGAGAAGATCGTCTGCGCGGCGGATATTTCCGAGCAGATCTCCCTTGCGGGCATGGAGGCTTCGGGCACCGGCAACATGAAGTTCATGCTCAACGGAACGGTGACTCTCGGCACCATGGACGGCGCGAACGTCGAGATCTGCGAAGAGGCGGGCAGAGAGAACAATTATATCTTCGGTCTTACGGTGGATCAGGTGCCTCAGGTCAAGAACGGCTACAACCCTTGGCACGTCCTCGATTGGAATCCGAAGCTGAGGAGAGTCGTGGATTCTCTCGTGGACGGCACGTTCAACGACGGCGGCACGGGGACGCTCAAGGCGGTGTACGACAGCCTCGTTTACGGCTATTCGCCCGACCATTATCTGGTTTTGCAGGATTTTGCGGATTACGTCAGAGTCAAGGAAGAACTTCTGCGCGATTACGGTTCCGATGAATTTTTCAAAAAGTGCCTGAGAAATCTGGCTTGTTGCGGTAAATTTTCCGCAGACCGCTCTGTGCGCGAGTATGCGGAATTGATTTGGAACATCTAAAGAAAAAAGCGCGAACATTTCGACAGTAATTCGATAGTAAGGTGAGAGAGGGATATGGGTATACAGGAAGTGACGCTCGGAGCAATCTGGCAAAAAAACGAAACCGTTTTTAAGGTGTTCGCTCCCGAAGCGAAAGAGGTGATCGTCAATCTCTACGAGAGCGGCGACAGCGGAGAAGCGTTTAAGTCTTGCGCCATGGAGCGTGCGGGCGACATCTTTTATTTGCGCCTTGCGGGCGATTTCGACGGGATATATTATACCTATACGGTAGACGGCAGAGAGACGATCGACCCTTATGCAAAGTCGGCGGGAGTCAACGGCAAGCGCGGCTTTATCTTCGATCCCGAGACGACCGATCCGGAAGATTGGGACAACGACAGCTTTGCGCGCAAGGCTCCCATCATCTGGGAGGTGCACGTCAGAGATTTTTCTTCCGATCCCGCGATCCATGCCGAGAACGCAGGTACGTTTGCGGCATTCCAGGCAGGGAAAAAGACGCCGGGCGGCAAGTCCTGTCTCATCGACTATCTCAAAGAGTTGGGTGTCACCTATGTGCATCTTCTCCCGATCATGGACTTCGGCAGCGTGGACGAGACGAGCGGGAAAGGGTATAACTGGGGTTACGATCCCGTCAGCTATTTCTATCCCGAAGGAAGTTATTCGACGAATCCGTACGACGGAAGGGTGCGCGTCGCCGAGTGCAAGGCGATGATCAAGCGCTTGCACGACAACGGCATCGGCGTTATTTTAGACGTCGTCTACAACCATACCTATCATCTGGATGATTCCCCGCTTCAGATCTGCGCGCCCGATTACTACTACAGAAAGGACGGCGAGCGCTATCGCAACGGCTCCGGTTGCGGGAACGAGACGGCGAGCGAACACACGATGATGCGCAAGCTCATGCTCGACAGCGTCATGTATTGGGCGATGGAGTATCATGTGGACGGCTTCCGCTTCGATCTCATGGGCTTGCACGACATTCCCACGATGAACCGCATCCGCCGCGCGCTGGATACCCTGCCCAACGGCAGCAGCATCCTGATGTACGGCGAACCCTGGTATTGCGAGCGCCCGCTCGGCATTTTCCCGTCCGACCTGTATCACGCACATCTGATCAACGACAGAATCGGCATCTTCAACCCTGAGCTCAGAGACGGTCTTCGCGGACCGCACTACGGCGGGCCGATGCGAGGGTATGTACAGGGCGACGTCGGGCGCATCGGTCAGATCCGCGCCTGGCTTGCGGGCGGCATGCACGCCGCAGATTTCCGTGCGCCGTTTTTGATCAAACCGTCTCAGCAGATCGCCTACGCTTCGAGTCACGACGATTATACGCTGTACGATCAGATACAGGCGACAACTTGGGCGGGCTTTGACGCGGCGCGTGCACACAAGATGACGGCGTTCATTTTGCTCAGCGCGCTCGGAACGCCCTTCTTCTCGGGCGGCGAGGAGTTCCTTCGCACGAAAAACGGCAATTCAAACAGCTACAATGCGGGAGACGAGGTCAATCACCTCGACTGGACCCGCAGAGAAGAGTTTGACGACGTTGTGCGCTATTATGCGGGGCTGATCGCCATTCGCAAGGCGAACCCCATGTTTGAAAATCCGAATTGCGCTGATTTCGACTGGATCGAATGCGACAATTCGGCTGCGGCGGCTTACTCCGTGGGCGATTACGTCTATTGCTTCAACAATTCGGAGACGCCCGTCTCCTTCGACCCCGTCTGCGCGCTCGAACAGCTTGCGGACATCCGGTCGACAGATCTGCACTTGCCCGTATGCGGCAGAGTGACAGTCGCGCCGCACGACGTGTTCCTCGGAAAGAAGATCTGAGGTCAAAAACCAAAAAACGACAGGGAGCGACCCGCGGCGAGGCGGGGCGCTCCTTCTTTTTCAAAAAAATTTGAAAAGCCCCTTCCATTTTTTCGGAAAGTGTGTTATAATTACAGAATTGATAGGCATGAAAGCGTCGGAAAGGGGAAACAAATTGGACAAAGAGCAATTCAAACGATATTTCAAATTGATCGATCCGAAAAAACAGCCCGACAAGCAGTTTTTTCTGGATCTTCTGGATACCGACAAGCAGACGGCTTACGAGGAGGAACATCTCCGCGCCGTCATGCTCATGCTGCGCTATTACTACGTTCAACCGCACAAAAAGAAGATCAAAGAGGCGGAACGGCAGATACAGGAGATGCACGCCGCGTCCGATTACAGCGCGGAGAGTGTGCAGAAGGCGGCGCAGCTGCGAGCCGACATCGCCAGATATCGGACGGAGATCGACGTGTATCGGTGCTTTTTCGAGGAACCGTACTTTGCGCGCATGGATCTGACCGATCCCGCCGAAGGATACAACAGTTATTACATCGGCAAGAAAGGGGACGTGAAACTGGAGATCGTCGACTGGCGCGCTCCGCTCGCAAAAAAATATTATCAGAAATCGCAGATATCGTTTTCCATTCACGAATACGACTATAAGACGATTTTGCGCCGCGCCCTGCGCACGGCGAACGGCAGGCTCGTCGATTTCAAAAACGAATTTCTTTCCGTGCGCGATTACCTGACGCGGGAGGAGATCGCGGGGAGGGACGAGGAGATCATCTTCGACCCGTATCTCAAGCAGATCATCAAAGAGCGCAAGGAAGAGACGTTCGTCAGAGACATCATCGAGACCATTCAGGAAAAACAGTACGAGATCATCACCCGCCCCGAGCGCGAGAACATCGTCGTGCAGGGTTGCGCGGGGAGCGGAAAGACGATGATCTTGCTGCATCGGCTGAGCTACCTTCTCTACAACAACGAAAAACTCAACACGCGCGACGTGCTCGTGATCACGCCGAGCGACTCGTTCAATTCCTTTATCGACGAACTCGCCCGCGTGCTCGAATTGCAGAGCGTCAAAACCATGACGGTGGAAGATTACTTTGCGAAACTCCTCTCGGGCGTGGGGATCTCCATTCCCCAGAGCGCGGAGCGGGAACCCGAAGAGTACCTTGCGTATCTCTATTCGCCCGCGTATGCGCGCGACGTGAAGGCGATCGTCGAGCGCGTGTACGGCAACATTTTGGGACTGTTCGCCTCCGAAGAGGTGCGCGAGTTCGTCGGCGAAGTCAAGGAGTGTTGCGCCCGTCAGCTCGCCGCATATACGGCGCTCAAAAACGCCTCTCTGCGCGTGCGGCGCGCCGTGCTCGGAGAAATTAAGGAGAAGCCGGAGGGCGGCATTTACTATACGAAGCCGTTCCGCGAATTCATGAACGGGATCCTCTCCGTCAGCGAATTCTTTTCCCTCGATTTCGACGGCGCGGACATGGAAAATCACCGTTACATGACCAGACAGCTCGCCGCTTTTTTCCACGGTGCCACGCTCGTCTATCGCCGCGGGGAGCGGGTGATCGCAGAGGCGCTCGCCTCTCTGGACGGGTTGAAAGAGGCGGTGGAGCGCGAGATACTCGATCTCAGACGCTACAAATACCGCACGGGCTCCGAGGAAGTGTTCACCTATGCCGACCGCATCGAGCGCAGGAAAGAGCTCCTTTCGGAGATCGAAAAGATGCGCGCCCGCGTGGAGGGCATCGGCGCGGATTGCGGACCGTTCTTCGATTTTTATCAGATCGTCAGCGGCGACAAGACGCTCGTCAGCATAGGACATTGCACCAAGGACATCGAGCTCGCTCGTTGGTTTTACCGCGAGACGACCAAAAAGAAAAAGGCGAAATACAAGATGGAGGGACTGTATCGATCGGACGGCTACGCCATCGCGCAGATATTGTCTCTTCTCGGCGTCGAACTTTATCCTCATTACGGATATGTGTTCATCGATGAGGGGCAGGACATCTCTCCCGCAGAGTATGCGCTCATCCGAACGCACAACCCGACGGCGGCGTTCAACGTCTTTGGAGACCTCGCCCAGAACATCACGCCCTACCGCGGGCTGAAAACGTGGAAAGACGCGCTGGACGCGGAACCGTATTGCCTCGACCAGAACTACCGAAACGTCAACCAGATCGTCGCTTATGTTTCGGAAAAACTCGGAATTTCGATGAAATCCATCGGGTTTGACGGGGACGACGTGAAGGAGATCGCGCCGCGCGGCGTCAATGCTTTCTTTGCGGACAAAAAGGGGTTGAAGGCGGTCATCGTCTCCGAATCCGCGAAGGAAAAATATGCGCGCAAGAGCTATCACGCCATCGGCAGTAAGGGAAACATTTCCAAAAAGAAGGTCAATTTCATGACCGTGTACGAATCCAAAGGGCTGGAGTTTTCCGCGGTTGTCGTCGCCGAAGAGGGGATGAGCGATCAGGAAAAATACATCGCCTATACCCGCGCGCTCATGTCGCTTGCCGTCATTCCCGCCCCGCAGGAGAAGTAGGCTTCCCACAAAAACTTCCGCCGTTATGAACAATCCGAAAAGGGAGCAGCTCCGCCGTCAGCGGGGCCGCTCCCTTTTGTCGTCAACTGTTTTTGCGCCCGATTCGTCTTCCAATCCGAGGAGATAGTCCGCAGACAGAGAAAGTGAGAGCGCCATTTGCCGCAGCGTGTCATAACCCGGCTTTGCTTTACCCTTGAGCCATTCGCTGATTTGCGACTGCTTTACGACTGCTTTACGCCGATGATTTTGGCAAGCTGCGTCTGCGTATAGCCGTTTTCGAGCATGATCGATTCGAGAATGATTGAAAAATCCATACCAAAATTATATAGAATTTTCTATTTTTTATGTTGACATATAGAAAATTCTATGATAAAATAAAGCAAGTTTCATGCCGTTCGGAAGAGGCGTCCTTTTTTGGATAAGGGAAAGTGGTTGACAGGAAGGGGAGCGGTATGCTACAATTTTGGCAAGACCTCAAAAAGGATGTACTGTATGGAAGAAATTTTGGTGGTGGAAAATCTGAAGAAGACGTTTCCGCTCTCAGCAAAACAGCGCAAGGCGCAAAAGACCAAACTGCGCAAGAAGGTAGCCGTGGACGGCGTCTCCTTTACGGCGTACCGCGGGGAGATTTTCGGCTTGCTCGGTCCCAACGGCGCGGGCAAGACGACGACGCTCCGCATTCTATCGACGCTCATCAAGGCGGACGAGGGAGATGCGTTTGTCAACGGAAAATCCGTCCGCAAAGAACCGGCGGAAGTGCGCGCGCAGATCGGTTTTTTGACGAGCGAACTCAAGCTGGAGGCGTTTTTTACGCCCGATTATCTGTTCAATTTCTTTTCGGATCTGCATCGCGTGCCTTTGAACGTGCGGGAAGAGCGCAAGAAGTTTTTGTTCGAAAAGTTCGGCATCGACAAATATGCGTTCACCAAAGTGGGGGATCTTTCGACGGGCATGAAGCAAAAGCTCTCGCTGGTCATCTCCATCGTGCAGGATCCCGATATCATTATCTTTGACGAGCCGACGAACGGGCTGGACGTATTGACGGCGCGCGTGGTGACGGATTTTCTGCTCGAGCTCAAAGAGCGGGGAAAGACGATCGTTCTTTCCACGCATATTTTCTCTCTCGCCGAAAAGATCTGCGACAGAGTGTGCGTGATCATCGACGGAAAAGTCGCGCGCGTGGATACGATTGCGGCGCTCACGGCGGGGCAATCGTTGGAAGACGCATTTTTCGATATTTACCGCGAGGTGAAGGGGGATGAAGAATGAGAGGGCTTTGGACGATCCTGAAGAAGGAATTTACCCGTTTTTTCAAGGACAAAAAGCTGTGGCTTACGATGTTGCTTCCCGGTGTTTTCATCTATGCGATCTATTCGGTGCTCGGCACCGTGCTGCAGGACCAGATGACACCGTCTTCGGCGAGTTATAGCGTGCTGACCATGCATCCTTCCGAGCATATGGAAGAACTGACCGCCCGCATGCTTGCCGGCAGCAATTACGAGATCGAGTACGTCGACGCGGCAGATATGGACGGAGAAGAGGCGAAACAGCTCGTGAAAGACGGCATGTTTGAGGCGTTCCTGTCCTTCCCCGAAAATTTCGATTCGCTCGTAGGGGAAGAGCCCGAGACGCCGCTCGACGTGTATCTGTATTATAATTCCGGGGATACGGACAGCTCGGCATGTTATTCTCTCGTGACGGAGATCCTTGCAAGCTACAAAGATGAATTGTTCGAACCCTTCCGCGTCAACCATCTGACGGCGGCGGATCTTGCCGAGCCGACCGACATCGCGACCATGGCATTTTCGATGATCGTGCCGTATCTCTTGCTCATCTTCGTCATTTCGGGTGCAATGAGCATCACGCCCGAGTCGGTGGCGGGCGAAAAGGAGCGCGGCACCATCGCCACCATTCTGGTGACGCCCGTGCGCCGCAGTTACGTCGCCATCGGAAAGATATTGGCGCTCTCCGCCTTTTCGCTGATCGGCGCGACATCGAGTTTCCTCGGTACGGTTTTGTCTTTGCCCAAGCTCATGGGGCTTCCCGACTTCAATCTGTTCGATCTCTATTCATTTGGCGACGTCTTCGGCATGTTCCTGCTCCTTTTGTCCTATGTGCCGTTCATCGTCGGGCTGATGTCCGTGCTCTCCACGCTCGCCAAGAGCGTCAAGGAGGCAACTTCTTCGACGAGCGTCGTCATGATCTTGTCGATGGTTTGCGGTTTGAGCTCCATGCTGGGGCTCACGCCTACCCTCTGGATGGCGTTCGTTCCCATTTTGAACGTGGCGGTCGGATTGTCCGCGATCTTGTCGGGGACGGCGTCCTTCCTCTTCTCGGCGCTCTCCTTCGGGGCGAACATCGTGTACGTCGTTCTGCTCGTGTTCCTGCTCGCGAAGCTGTTCGACAGCGAAAAAGTCATGCTGTAATTTTCATTCACCGCAGTTTCTGCGGTGAATTTTTTTTGCGAATGTCTTGCCAAAAGCCACAAAATATGGTATAATCGATAAAGTTATAATGCTAATTGTGGGAATTTAGGAGTTTTATGGCTGAGAAAAAATACACGGCGGAAGATCTGAAAATACTCGAAGGGCTCGACGCGGTCAGACTTCGTCCGGGCATGTATATCGGCTCGACGGGCGTCAAGGGATTGCATCATATTTTGTGGGAGATCGTCGACAACGCGATCGACGAGGCGGCGAACGGCTATGCGGATGAGATCAACGTGACGCTGTACGCGGACGGCTCCGCCTCGGTGGAGGACAACGGAAGAGGCATTCCGACGGACATTCATCCAAAGACCAAACTTTCGGGCGTGGAGGTCGTATTCACCAAACTGCATGCGGGCGGCAAGTTCGACGAGCACAACTATTCATTCTCGGGCGGATTGCACGGCGTCGGCGCGTCTGTCACCAACGCGCTTTCTTCATGGCTCAAAGTGGAGGTCTATCGCAAGACGGTGTATGCGATGAGCTTTCGCAGTTACTACGACAAGGCGCTCAAAAAATACATGTCGGGCATCCCCGACGGCCCGCTCGTCGACACCAAGAAAAAGACGAAAAAGCATGGCACGCTCGTCTGGTTCAAACCCGATCCCGCGGTGTTCCCCGTGACCGATTTCAATCTCGACACCGTCTCTTCGCGCCTGAACGAGCTCGCTTTTTTGAATCAGGGGCTGAAGATCACGCTCAGAGACGAGCGTGCGAAACAGGTCATCGAGACGGAAGGGGGCGAGCGCGCGGAGAGCGACGAGCCCTTTTTCGAGACGTATTGCTATCAGGGCGGCATTTCGGACTTTGCCCGCTATCTCAACGACGGCAAGACGCCGCTCTACAAAGATCCCATCTGCTATCGGACGGAAAAGAACGGCGTGCTCGTGGAGTTCGCCATTCAGCACACGACGGAGTTCATCGAGAGCGTCTTTTCGTTCGTCAACAACATTCCGACGCCGGAGGGCGGATTTCATGAAATGGGATTCCGTTCCGGCATCACGAAGGCGCTCAACGACTATGCGCGCTCGTCCGGCGCGCTCAAAGACAAGGACGCGAACCTGCTCGGCGACGATTTTCGGGAGGGGCTGACGGCAGTGCTTTCGATCAAGATGAAGAACGTGCAGTTCGAAGGGCAGACGAAGAGCAAGCTCGGCAACCCCGAAGCCCGTCAGCCTGTGGAGAGCGCGACCATCGAGGGGCTGAACGCGCTGTTTTCGGACAAAAAGAACAAAAAGGTGTTCGACGAGATCGTCAAAAAGGCGATGGGCGCGATGAAGGTGCGCGTCGCCGCGCGTCAGGCGAAAGATGCGGCGCGCGCCAAAAATTCCCTTGACAGCAGCCTCACGCTCGTCGGGAAGCTCGCTGCCTGTTCGGGTCGCAAGCCCGAGCAGAACGAGATCTTCATTGTCGAGGGCGATTCGGCGGGCGGTACGGCGAAGCAGGCGCGCGTGAGACAGTATCAGTCCATTCTTCCCCTCAGGGGCAAGCCGCTCAACGTCGAAAAGAAGCGGCTCGATCAGATCCTCGCCAACGAGGAGATCCGCACCATGATCTCCGCGATCGGCGCGGGATTGGGGAGAGATTTCAACGTCGCGAAGATCAACTACCACAAAGTCATCATTCTCTCGGATGCCGACCAGGACGGCATGCACATCCGCTGCATTCTGCTGACGTTCTTCTTCCGCTACATGCGCGAGCTCGTGCAGGGCGGTTACGTCTACATCGGCATGCCGCCGCTGTATAAGGTCTACAAAAAGGACGTGACGGAGTACGCCTACGACGACACCGAACTTGCGGAGAAGATCGAAAAGGTCGGCAAGGGGTATCAGATCCAGCGCTACAAGGGTCTCGGCGAGATGAGCGCGGAACAGCTCTGGGAGACGACGATGAACCCCGCGACGCGCAACCTCATTCAGGTCACCATCGACGACGCGGCGGAGGCGGACAGGATGATCACCATGCTGATGGGCGAAAACGTAGAGGGGAGAAAGCAGTTCCTCGCCCGCAACGCGAACTTCAATAAAGTCGATACGTTCATCGACAAAGTCGATCTCGAGAAGAGCAAAGGAGACAGATAATGGCAAAAAAACCGATGGAACAGACGGGCGAAGTCTTTGTGACGCCGTTGGAGCAGGTCTTGCCCTCTTCGATGCTTCCCTATGCGGAGTTCGTCATTCTCGACAGAGCGCTCCCGCGCGTGGAGGACGGGCTCAAACCCGTTCAGCGCAGAATTTTATATACCATGAACGAGATGGGGCTGACGCCCGACAAGCCGCACAAAAAATGCGCCCGCATCGTCGGCGACTGCATGGGCAAATATCACCCTCACGGCGACAGCTCCGTCTACGACGCGCTCGTGCGCATGGCGCAGGATTTCAATATGCGCATGACGCTCGTCAACGGACACGGCAACTTCGGCTCCGTCGACGGCGATCCCGCCGCGGCGATGCGATATACGGAGGCGAGGATGGATCCGCTCGCGCTCGAACTGTTGCGCGATCTGGACAAGGACACCGTGCCGTTTTCACTCAATTTCGACGATTCCCTCAAAGAGCCGGACATCCTGCCCGGCAGGTTCCCGAATCTTCTCGTGAACGGCGCCTCGGGCATTGCGGTCGGACTGGCGACCAACATCCCCACGCATAACTTGGGCGAGGCGATCGACGCCGTCGTCGCGTACATCGACAAGCCGAAGATCAGTCTCGAGGAGATGATGCGCGTCATTCCCGGCCCCGATTTTCCGACGGGCGGCTATATCCTCAAAAACGAGCTCGAACAGGCATACCGCACGGGCAAGGGCAAGATCTACCTGCGCGCCAAATATGCCATCGAGGAGGAATCGGGCGAAAAGCGCAGCATCGTCATCACCGAGCTTCCCTATCAGGTCAACAAATCCGTGCTCCTCCGCCGCATCGTGGAGATCGCGCAGGAGAAAAAGGAGCTGGACGGTTGCATCGCCTCCGTCACGGACGAATCGGACAGAAACGGCATGCGCGCCGTCATCACGCTGAAAAAGGGGGTGGACGAGGACGCCGTCGTCAAAGCGCTCTTCAAATACACCGACATGCAGGTCACCTTCGGCATCAATATGGTGGCGATCGCCAAGGGGAAGCCCCAGCAGCTCGGACTTCTGGACATCATCCGCTATTATGCGGAACACCAGCGCGAAGTCGTGCTGCGCCGCTCCAAATTCGACCTCAACAACGCCAAGATGCGCTGCCACATCCTGGAAGGTCTCATCGTCGCCGTCAACAACATCGACGAGGTCATCCGCATCATTCGTAAGGCGGACAACGTGGGGGACGCCCGCGCAAAGCTGCGCGCGCGCTTCGATCTCTCCGAACGCCAGGCGCAGGCGATCTTGGATCTGCGGCTTGCGCGGCTCACGAAACTGGAGATCATCAGCCTTGAAAACGAGCTCAGAGAGCTCAAGGAGAAGATCAAGGAGCTGACGGCGATCATCGGCAGCACGAAATTGCAGATGGAAGTCGTCAAAAAGGAACTCAAAGAGATCAAGCGCAACTATAAGTCTGACAGGAGGAGCGTGATCGTCGATTCGGAGGCGGACATCCGCGTTGAGAAGTTCGACGACGTCAAGCCCGTCGTCGACAAGGTGCTCGCGCTGACGGCAAACCATAAGATCAAGTGCGTCACGCTGAAAAATTACAATCTCTCTTCCAAGGAACTCGGGCGCAGGGCGACGCTCGACGACGTGCTCGTCTCCGTGCTCAGGACCAAGACGGACAAGACGGTGTTTGCCTTTACCAACCTGTGCAACTGCCACAAGATCGACATGGAAGATACGCCCGAGATGAAGCTTTCGGATGCGGGCATGGAATATGTCGACTTCTGTTCCGCCGCGCAGGAGGGGGAATATCCCGTCGCACTGTTCGAGATCGGCGAGGAATTCCCGCAGGGCGAACT
The DNA here is from genome assembly GCA_944342055.1 of uncultured Clostridia bacterium. Taxonomy (GTDB): domain Bacteria; phylum Bacillota; class Clostridia; order Christensenellales; family Borkfalkiaceae; genus RGIG8762. The sequence goes on from CALVME010000047.1 coordinate 13,975, forward strand.
TCTCTTCCTGACCCAGGCGGGCATGATCAAGCGCACGGACTGGAGCGAGTACAATCTCGGCAAACCCTGCTTCCAGGCGGCAAAGATCAAGGAGGACGACAGGCTCGTCTCCGTCGTGCCTTACGATCCCGATCCGACGAGTTCGATCTATTTCGTCACCGCCTATGGCATGTGCCTGAATGCGGAGAAGAGCGACATTCCCCTGCAGGGCAGAATTTCGGGCGGCGTCAAGGGCATCGCATTGTCCGAGGGAGATCGCGTCGTGTTCTGCGCGCAGGTCTCGGACGAAGGAGAGATCGTTCTGGCGACGACGAGCGGCGCGTTCAAGCGCGTGTTCTCGTCCACGCCTGAGCCTTCTACGCGCTACCGCAAGGGCGTGAAGGTGACGCCGCTCGAAGGGGAGGAGGAGGTGATCTTCGCTTCCTATGTGACGGTCCCGTACATGCTTGCGGCGGAACAGAAGGACGGTTCGCTGACGGAGCTCTCTTCGGAGGAGATCCCGATCAAAAAACTATCGCAGAAATGCGCGCCGATCAAGGGCAAGTCGTTCGATCTGCGCACGTTGTACGCCATGCCGGACAGACCCGCCGAGGATTGACTTGTCCGATTCGTCCGATCGAGGCTCCGCGTCTCGTCCAAAATTTTTTCAGACAGCGACATTTCGGAGCGCAGATGCTTCGTTGCCTTTCAGTTATGCCTGCACCCGCAAAGAGCTTCGCTTTTTGCGGGTGCTTTTGCACAAAGAGAAAAACAAAATCGCTCTTGATTTTTGGAAGCGATTGTGCTATAATGCGTTCAATATTCTCGGAGAACCATAAAAGGGGAGAATTGCTTATGATAAGGGTCGCCGTGGTGGAAGACGAACAGAAACACGCGCAGGAGTTACAGCTCTTTTTGAGAAGGTATGCGGCGGAGAAATCCGTCGATCTTTCGATGGAATTTTTTTCAAACGGACTGGATTTTGTCAGCGACTACAACTCGAGGTTCGACGTCGTCTTCATGGACATCGAAATGCCGCACATGAACGGCATGGAGTGCGCCTTCAAGCTCAGACAGCTCGATCAGAACGTAGCTCTGATTTTCGTGACGGGCATGACGCAATACGCCGTCAAGGGCTATGAGGTGGACGCCGTGGGATATATCGTAAAATCTGTCAGTTACTTTCCTTTTTCCGTACTGATGGATAAAGTCGTCGCACGCCTTTCCAATGTCGTCGCGAAGGAAATTTTCATACAGAAGGGAGATTATCTCAAACGCATTTCTTCGCGGGAACTCTGGTTTGTGGAAGTCATGGACCATTATCTTATCTACCGTACGCAGGAGGGGACGTTCCGCGAGATCGGCCGTATGAAGGATATGGAAACGCAGTTGTGCGATTATGATTTTTTTCCGCTGCAGCAACAGCTATCTCATCAATCTGCGCTTTGTGCGGGAGATCGATGAAGACGAGGTGACGGTGGGAGACGAAAAGGTTCCGATCAGCCGCCGCAGAAAAAAAGAACTGCTGTTGGCGATGGGGAAATTCCTCAAGAGGGGCGAGTCATGAATTTGCTCGTTTCGTTCTTCGGTTGGTCGGAATTCATCGACAGCAATATTTTCGGCTATCTGTTTCACGCGTTGCAGATCTTTGCGGCAGAGGTGCTCTGCGGCATTTATCTGAAGCGCCGCAATCATTTTTGGTTGCGCGCCGTCTGTGCGTTCGTTCTCTTTTTGTCTCTTTCGGTCGCTTTCGGGCTGCTGTTCGAGAAGATATTCATCTATTTTCGCTATCTGATCTCCTTCCCTATCTCATTTTTGTGCTTTGCTTTTTGTTATGAAGGCAGCTTTTGGGACGATTTGTTTTGCTGTACCGCGGCGATCGCCATACAGAATCTGGCTTATTCCGTCAGCATCATGACGGTCGGCATCTTGGGAGCGGAGAGTCTGACGATGAATTTCCGGTATGTCGCGTTGGAATGCGTCATCTATGTCTCCGTTCACGTCCTGTGTTTCTTTCTCGGCGTCAGGAAACTGAAAAACGAGAGCGGAGATTTCGGCAAAGAACGTTTTGTCATGACTTTGACTTCGCTCATCTTTACGGTCATCGTATATATCCTGCAACACGATCGGCAGGAACTCGGGACGGAAGATTTTCTGCAATGGCGGCTCATGTTCATCGCCTACGACGCCGTCACGCTCGCGATGCTCTTCGGTATGTACGACAGGAACAACCTTCGGCGGGAAAATGCCGTGCTCGACTTGCTCCGCGCGAGCGAAGAGCAGCAATATGAGTTTGAAAAACTTGCGATCGAGATGGTCAACATCAAATGTCATGACCTGAAACATCAGATCCTGGCGCTTCGGAGCATGGCGGGCGGCGAGATGCAGCAATCTCTCGACGATATGGAGCGCGTGGCGTCTATCTATGATTCCGTCGCCAAGACGGGCTGCAAACCGCTCGACGTCATTTTATCCAACAAATATCTGCTCTGCGAGCAGTTGGGAATACGCTTTACTTATATGGTGGAGGGCGAGAAACTCCTGTTTATGAATGCCACAGACATTTATTCGCTCTTCGGGAATGCGATCGACAATGCGATCCAGGCGGAGAGCGCAATTCAAGAGGAGGACAAGAGGCTCATCAACCTCACCGTCGTCTCCCGCGG
>CALVME010000048.1 GCA_944342055.1 uncultured Clostridia bacterium
AGCTGTTCGGCGGGGAGCACGGTGTTCATGAACCTGCCGATCATCGAGTGCTCGCTCGTACCGATGAGATACAGATCCTCGCCCTCGATCTTGTACATCATGCCGTCCATCTCTTCAAAGGACATGACGCCCGTCACGACGTCGCTGCGGATCATATACGGAGGGATGACGTAGGTAAATCCCTTATCGATCATAAAATCGCGCGCATACGTAAGGACTGCGGAATGCAGCCGCGCCACGTCGCCCAAAAGATAGTAAAAGCCCTGCCCGCTCGTACGGCGCGCACTGTCGAGGTCGATGCCTTCGAGTCTCTCTAAAATATCGAGATGATACGGCACTTCGAACGGTTTTTTCACGGGCTCGAGGAACCGCTCGCGCTCCACGTTCTCGGAGTCATCCCTGCCGATGGGCACGTCGTCCGCAATGATGTTGGGGATCGCCATCATATCCTTTCTGAGCTTTTCGGCGATCTCTGCCGCCTCCGCCTCGATCGCGGAAATGCGCTCGTTGTTTTCCACTACCTCCGCTTTGACGCGCTCCGCCTCGGCAGTGTTCTTTTCGCGCATGTATTTCCCGATCTGCGCGCTCAATGCGTTCCTCTTTGCGCGGCGCTCGTCGCCTTCCCGCTGCAGGGCGCGGCGGCGCTCGCCCAGCGCGAGCACTTCGTCCACGAGCGGGAGTTTCTTATCCTGAAATTTCTTTCTGATATTCTCGCGCACCGCGTCGGGGTTTGCGCGCAGAAAATTGATGTCGATCATGCGAGTCCTCCGAAATTTGTTTCGGATAATATTGTAAACCAAATGCGCGCATTTTGCAATAATTTCCGCGGGCTGGTAAAAAATAATCGGCGATATTTTCCCGCAATGCGCAACACTTCTGTGTGCCTTGAACAAAATAATAAAATAAAATGTTTGTGTTCGGGCATAAACTATGATATAATATATTTGATCGCATGACGCGCTGTGAAGTTCCCTTCGCAGACGCATCTTTTTGGAGTTCCTATGCAGGATAACAAACAACTCCCGGGCGGCAGCAATACGGAAAGTGCTGCCGTCCCCCGCCCCGACGGGCAGGCTGACGCAGTGCAGCCGACGACGCAGCAGCAAGCTGCGTCCGGCTCGTCGCGCAAAAAAAACGCTCCGAAAAACGGGTCGGCGCAGAGCGGTACAGGTTCGAGGAGATCTTCCGCAAGCACTTCCGCCGCAACAAATTCATCGCAAAGCGGCACTGCGAAGCGCACCCCGAAAAGCACTTCCGCCGCAGACAAAAAGACAGGCAGCAGCGCAAGCGGTGCAACTATCGCAAAATCCGCCGCAAACAAAAAGGCGGGCGGCGTTGCAAACGGCGGCTCTGCGGCAAAAACGGCAGCAAAAAGAACTGCGCCCGCCAAAAAGAATCTTGCCAAACCCTCTTCGCTGCAGGAGCAGACAGCCGATACGCCGAACACAAAACAGACGGGTATCGCAAAGAGCGTGGAGCGCATCGTGCAGGAAAAGATCGCTGAAGAAAATTCTCCTGCCGCCGCGCAGCCGCAGGACAGGGACGAGATCCGCAAGCAATTCAAAAAGCGCAGGGCGAGCGTCCCCTCCTATTCGCAGGTCAAGCGGTACAACAGCGACCCCGAACAGGGACTTACGGACAGCCAGGTCAACGAGCGGTTCTCGCAGTTCCTCTTTAACGATACGAACCAGAAGTATTCCAAATCGTACGCGAGCATTTTTGCAAGCAACCTGTGCACCTTCTTCAACCTGCTGTGCGCGCTCGCGGCGGCGGCGCTCATCTATTCGGGCGCGGGGCTCTCGCAGTTCCTCTTCGTGCTCATCTTTGCGCTCAACCTCTCCTTCGGTATCGCCATGGAGATCAAGGCAAAGCGCAAGATCGACAAACTCTCGCTCCTGAACGTGCCCACCGCAAAGGTGATGCGAAACGGCGAAGTTACGGAGATCCCCGCAAAAGACATCGTGCTGGACGACATCGTCCTGCTCGGGCTCGGCAATCAGATCCCTGCCGACTGCATCGTGGCGCAGGGCTCCGTCGAAGTCAACGAATCCCTCCTCACGGGCGAGTCCGTTCCCGTCAAAAAGGAGGCGGGCGACCAGCTCTTTGCGGGGAGTTTCGTGACGGCGGGCAACTGCCGCGCACGGGCAGACAAGGTGGGCAAGAACACCTACCTCAACTCCCTCTCCGCAAAGGCGAAAAAGTACAAAAAACCGAAATCGGAACTGATGCGCTCGACGAAACTCGTCATCATGATCGTCGGCATCCTCATCATCCCCATCGCGATCGGCATGTTCTTCATCAACTGGAACAACTTCGATCCTGCGCTGAGCGATCTGACGCAGCTCAACGACACGATCCAGCGCACCGTCTCCATCGTCATCGGCATGATCCCCTCGGGCATGCTGCTGCTTACAAGTATCGCGCTGACGCTGGGCATCATCCGCCTGATGACGCACAACACCCTCGTACAGGACCTGTATTCGCTGGAAATGCTCGCGCGCGTGAACGTGCTCTGCCTCGACAAGACGGGCACCATCACGGACGGGCGCATGAAGGTCAACGACTGCATGCTGCTGAACAACCCGACCGAATATTCGGTGAACGAGATCGTGGGCAACTGTCTGTACGCCTTGCAGGACAACAACCAGACCTCCATTGCGCTGTACAACTACTGCGGGCACAACAGCTCGCTGCATGCGACCGCGACGCTCCCCTTCTCGTCCAAGCGCAAGCTCTCCGCCGTGACCTTTGAAGAGATCGGCACCGTCGCCATCGGGGCGCCCGAATTCGTCCTCGGCACCATTCCCGCGAAGATCAACAAGATCATCAATCAATATGCATCCATGGGACTGCGCGTGCTCGTCGTCGCGCATGCGCCCGCCTCCATCACGGGCGACGCGCCCCCCGCGGGACTCAAACCCATTGCGATCGTCTCCATTGCGGACAATATCCGCGAGGACGCGGCACAGACTATCCGCTGGTTCAAAGAAAACGACGTCGCGATCCGCATCATCTCGGGCGACAACCCGCGCACCGTCTCGGAAGTCGCAAAGCGCGTCGGCGTCGCGAACGCGGAGAAATATATTTCTCTCGAAGGTTTAAGCGATTCTGAGGTCGCCTCCGTCGCCAACAAATATACCGTGTTCGGGCGCGTCACGCCCGAACAGAAGGCGATCCTCGTAAAGGCGATCAAAGCAGAAGGAAACACCGTCGCCATGACGGGAGACGGCGTAAACGACATCCTTGCGCTCAAAGAGGCAGACTGCGCCGTAAGCGTCGCGTCGGGGAGCGAGGCGGCGAAGAACGTCAGCCATATCGTCCTTCTGGACAACAACTTCTCCTCCATGCCGAAGGTCGTCTTCGAGGGGCGCAGGGTCATCAACAATATCCAGAACTCCTCGTCGCTGTATCTGATGAAGACGCTGTTCATCACCGTATTTG
>CALVME010000049.1 GCA_944342055.1 uncultured Clostridia bacterium
AAAACATCGAGAGCATCCTGCCCGAAGGGTGCAAAGAGGTGAATATCCGCAAGCTGTCCGAAACGGAAAGGGAGATCACGCTTTGAATTATCTTGCTATCGATACTTCTTCCCGCGCGCTGACAGTCGTCGCGCGCAAGGGGGAGCAAGTCATATCCAGACATATGCCCGATTGCGCCCTCAAACACTCGGTCGTCCTCATGGACGTCATCGACGAGGCGCTCAAAGCCGCTTCGCTGACGGCGGAGGAGCTCGACGCGGTCGCCTGCGTCGTGGGACCCGGTTCGTTTACGGGCATCCGCATCGGCATCGCCACGGCGAAGGGGTTCTGCCTTGCGGCGGGCAAGCGTGCGGTGGCTGTCACCGCTTTCGATGTCGCGGCATACGCTGTTAACAACGAGGGCGTGCTTGCGCTCGTCGACGCGGGCAGGGACCATTATTATCTGTGCGGCTACGACGCCGGGCGGAACGTGACGACGGAGCCTGCGTATGCGCCGCGCGCGCAGGCGGAGGCGCTCCGCGACAGATACGATCTGATCTCGACGGAGCCTTTGCCGATCGCGACGGAACTTGCAGACGCGGCGAAGGGGCTGCGCCTTGCGACGGAGCACGCGCTCAAAGCGGAAAAATACGGCGAGCTTTCCGCGCTCTATCTGCGCAGGAGCCAGGCGGAGGAACAGAGGGGGGAGAAGGGCGCATGACTTACCGCGAATGGGAATTTAAGGACCTGATGCGCATCGCCCTCCTCGAAAAGGAATTTTTCCCCGCGACCGCCTGGACGTTTCAGATGCTCGCCGATTCCTTTCACTCGGGACGCTTCTACGGCATATGCTGTGAAGAGGACGGTCTCGTGGTGGGATACGGCGGCGTGACGTTCGGCGTAGACGACGCGGAGATCGACAACATCGGCGTCGAAGAGGAATACCGCGGAGAAGGGCTCGGGAAGACGATCCTCGGCATGCTCGTCAAGAAAGCGAAAGAGAAGAAAATGAAACGCATTTTTCTGGAGGTGCGCGTGTCCAATACCGCCGCGATGCTGCTCTATCTCAAACACGGGTTTCACGGGCTCTACGTCCGCCCCCGCTACTATCCCGACGGCGAAGACGCCGTGGTGATGGTGCGGGAGCTCTCCTGATCCCCCCTTCTTCGGTCATACAGAGGGGGACGGGAGAAGATCTCGTATGTTTGCACGGCTATCTCTCCGATAAGGAGTGTTTTCTCTCGGAGATCGGCTATTTTTCTTCGTTTTGCCGCGTGACGGCGCTCGATTTCCCCGGTTTCGGACGGGCGGAGCCGCTTTCGGCTCCGTTTGGCGTGGGGGAATACGCGGATTGGCTGAAAGGCGCCCTGCGCGAGCTCGGTCTGAACCGCCCCAAAGTCATCGCGCACTCGTTCGGCGCGCGCGTGGCGATCAAGGCGAATTGCTTTTCCCGCATGCTTCTGACGGGCGCGGCAGGCGTGGTGGAACACGGGCTTTCCTATCATGTTCGGGTGGGAACGTATCGGTTCGTGAAAAAATTTGCCCCCGCATACGCCTCGAGGCGGTTCGGTAGCGAGGAATATCGTTCGCTTTCGCCGCTCATGCGCGAGAGCTACAAAAAAATCGTAAATGAAGATCTGCGCTCTGCCGCCGCGCGTCTCGACGTCCCCGTGCTGTTCGTGTACGGGGACCGTGACGAGACGACGCCCGTCAGAACGGGCAGAAAACTGCAGCGCGCCGCGGGCGGCGGGCTCGTGGTTTTGCGAGGGTGCGGGCATTTCGCCTTTTTGGACGATCCCGTGCGCTTTCGGATGATCGCCGAAGCATTTTTGTTCGGCAAAGGATAGTTATGGAATTGTTTACGGTGCCTCATATTTTGGAATGGATCGCGACGACGGTGGTGGTGACGGCTTTTTTGTATCTGTCGTCCTTCAAACTGCTCAGCGGTCTGCAGCAGACGGGCTACAGCGTGAAGCGGATGTTCGGCTGGCTTGGCAGGAGAGACAATCTCGTCATTTCCTCGCTCGAGCTTCTGACGTTCATGCTCCTGCTCGCCTCCGCGGTGTTTGCCGTCTGCTTTTCCTTCGTGGGCGATTCGGCGGCGATCTCGCTTGCCGCTTATCCGATCTTCTGCATCGCCTACTATCTTTCTGACCGCAAATACGCGCTCAAGGTCAAGACCGTGCGCACCGCGCGCTATCTGCGCCTTTGCGGGGCATATGCGTTCGTCCTGACGGTGTCCGTCGCGATCGGCACGGTCGGCTATTATGCGATCGCATTCTACATTGGTCATCCGCTTGTGAGCTGTCTGCGTTACGTCCTGCTCTCGCTGTACGCCATCGCGCTCCCCGTCATTTTGTCGGTCGCGAACTTCTTCGATCGGCTCTATGAGGTGCCGCGCAACAAGCGCTACGCCCGCAAGGCGGAGCGGGCGCTCGCCGAAGCCAAACTCATCAAGATCGGCGTCACGGGCAGCTACGGCAAGACGACCGTCAAAAATATGCTTTGCTCTGTTCTGAGTGAAAAGTACCGCGTGCTGGTCACGCCCGCGTCTTACAACACGCCGCTCGGGATCGCGCGGTGCGTCAACCGCAACGATCTCTCCGCGTACGACGTATTCATCGCGGAGATGGGCGCGCGGCATACGGGCGACATCGCCGAGCTTTGCGACATGGTGAAACCCGATTATTCCGTTATCACGGGCATCTGCCCGCAGCATCTGCAGAGCTTCGGCTCCGTGCAGGCGATCGTCGAGGCGAAGGGGGAAATCCTTTACGGCACGACGAAGGGCGCCGTGCTCGGCGAAGACGAATACACCCTCACCCTCTATGACACCTCCCCCGTCGAGACGCTGATCGCGGGACACGAGGTGCGCGTGAGCGACGTCAGAGCGACGGCGAACGGCACGGAGTTCGTCCTTCGGGTGGAAGACGAGAGCCGCACCGTCCGCACCAGACTTTTGGGCGCGCATACGGCGCAGAACATGTGCGTCGCCGCGACGCTCGCCTACTTCCTCGATTTCACCATAGACGAGATCGTACGCGGGCTCGAAAAGGTGGATTTCGTCCCGCACCGCCTGCAACCCATCTATTCGGGCGGCGTGACCATCCTGGACGACAGCTACAACGCGAACGTCAACGGCGCAGCCGCGGCGGTCGAGACGCTGAAGCTCTTTTCGGGCAGGCACTTTGTGGTGACGCCGGGGCTCGTTGAGCTCGGCATTCTCGAACAAAAGGAGAACGAAAAGCTTGGCGGCAGGCTGGCGGGGCTCGATCGGGTCATCCTGGTCGGCGATACCCTCGTCAAGTCCGTCAAAAAGGGTTACGACGAGGCGGGAGGCAAGGGCGAGGCGCTCACCATCGTCCCGACGCTCGACGACGCGCAGGCGCTCCTGGCGCAGGAAGTCTCTCCCGGGGACACGGTGCTCTTCCTCAACGATCTGCCCGATATCTACAACGTCTGAACGCGCTCCGCGCGGAGCGGACTCGGTTCAAAAAATTACGAAAGATGCCGCACAGTCGGTGTCTTTCTTTTTTTATTCCATTTTCTGAAGTCGGAGGTGTGCATGAAGACGATCGCCGTGCTGTTCGGCGGAAGGTCGTGCGAGCATGAAGTTTCCGTCCTGACGGGGCTTCTGGCGAGCAAATTGTTGGATACGGAAGAGACGCGGGTCCTGCCTGTCTATGTCAACACGGAAAACGAGCTCTTCGACGCGACGGGAAAGGCGGCGAAGGACTTTTGCGAACTCTCGGCGCGCGGCATGCGCCCTCTGACCTTCTGCAAGGGCGGATTCAAGACGAGATGGGGCAAGATCGCCGTCGACTGCGCGCTCAACTGCTGTCACGGCGGGTTGGGCGAGGGCGGAGGGCTCGCGGCGCTCCTCTCCTGGTACGAGATTCCGTCCGCTTCGCCCGAGATGACGGAGAGCGCGCTCTTTCAGGACAAATATCTGACCAAACTCGCCGTCCGTTCGCTGGGCGTGCCGACGGCGGACGGCTTTTGCATGACGGAGCAGACGTATCGCAGGAGAAAACTGCTCGCCTGCAACCTGACGGAGAGCCGCTTCGGCTATCCCGTCATCGTCAAGCCCAACCGCCTGGGCTCGAGCGTGGGCATTGCGCTCGCTAAGGACGGAAACGAGCTTGCGGACGCGCTGGAGGCGGCGTTCCATTACGACGACAGCGCGCTCATCGAGGAGTACCTGCCCGACAAGCGCGACGTCAACTGCGCCGCGTATGAGTCCGATCGCCTGGTGCTCTCTGAGTGCGAAGAGGTGCTCTCGGGCGCAGGTTTTCTCACTTACGGCGAAAAATATGTGGAGGAGCGCCATACCGTCTGCCCCGCGGAGATCGGGGCGGAGTGCGAACGCACGGTGCGCGCGCTGACTTCCCGCATCTATCGCAGGTTGCGCCTGCGGGGCGTGGTGCGGCTGGATTTTATTTTAAGCGGGGGGAAGGTCTACTTCAACGAGCTCAACGTCGTCCCCGGTTCGCTCGCCTACTATCTCTTTTCGCCGTCCCTGCAAAAGGCGCAGGAGATGCTCCTCTCCCTCGCAGAGAGGGCGGAGGTGCAAAAGAGGGAGATCGTCGTCACGGGGATTCTGAAGCGCCCCGAAATTTTGCGGGCAAACAGTTGTAAAATACGATAGATTATGATATAATGATCGAAAAACAAAATTGACGGAGGCAGAAAATGGCGAAAATACGCATGGATACGCCCATCGTGGAGATGGACGGCGACGAAATGACGCGCATTCTCTGGAAGTGGATCAAGGAGATCCTCATCGAGCCGTATGTAGAGCTGAATACGGTATATTTTGACCTGGGGCTTCCCCATCGGGACGAGACGGCGGATCGCGTGACGGTCGAGGCGGCGGAGGCGACGAAGCGTTACGGCGTCGCGGTCAAGTGCGCGACGATCACACCCAACCGCCAGCGCGTGAGCGAATACAATCTGCATGAAATGTGGAAGAGCCCGAACGGCACCATCCGCCGCATTCTGGACGGGACGGTGTTCCGCTCTCCCATTCTGGCGAAGGGGATCACGCCGTATGTCCCCGCGTGGAAACAGCCCATCGTGCTGGCGCGTCACGCATACGGCGACATCTACAACGCCGTGGACGACGTATGCGCGGCGGGAGACAAGGCGTATCTCGTCGTGGAGGGCAAGGACGGCACGGTGAGAAAGAAGCTCATTCACGAGTTCAAAGAGAGCGGCGGCGTCGTGCAGGGCATGCATAACGCGGACGCTTCCATTGCTTCGTTCGCGCGCTCCTGCTTCCGCTATGCGCTGGATGTGCATATGCCCATGCTTTTTGCGACGAAGGATACGATCTCCAAGATCTACGACGGGCAGTTCAAGGAGATCTTCAACCGCATCTACGAGGAAGAGTTCAAGGCGGCGTTCGAAGAGGCGGGGATCTGGTATCTCTATACGCCCATCGACGACGCAGTCGCCCGCATCATTCGCAGCGAAGGCGGTATTTTGTGGGCGTGCAAGAACTACGACGGCGACGTCATGAGCGACATGGTCGCGACGGCGTACGGTTCGCTGGGCATGATGAAGTCCGTCCTGGTTTCTCCCGACGGGAAGTACGAGTTCGAGGCGGCGCACGGCACGGTCACGCGGCACTATTATAAGTATTTGCAGGGCGAGACGACGTCCACCAACTCCGTGGCGACCATTTTCGCCTGGACGGGCGCGCTTCAAAAGCGCGGGGAACTCGATGGCAACGCGGCTTTGCAGGAGTTCGCCGAAAGGCTTGAAAAGGCGACCATCGAAACCATCGAGGCTGGCGAGATGACGGGAGATCTGATTCCGCTCTTCCGCTCGGACGTCGAGCCGAAAAAGCTCGATTCGAGGGCGTTTCTGGAGCGCGTCGCGTCGAGACTTTGACGTAGAGACAAAAAATTGGGAGCAAAGCCCGCAAAACCCCCGAGAGATTGCCTCTCGGGGGTTTTGATTTCAAAGGTTTTTGAACTGGTATTCGTAGAGTGTCTTGTACAGCCCGCCCTTTTTTAGGAGCGCTTCGTGCGTGCCCTGCTCCTCCACGCCGTTTTGCGTGATGACGATGATCTCGTCCGCGTTCTTGATCGTGGAGAGCCGATGCGCCACGACGAGCACCGTCCTGCCTTCGGAGAGGGTGTTGAGCGCGTCCTGAATGAGCATTTCCGTCGCGTTGTCGAGCGCGGAAGTCGCTTCATCGAGGATGAGAACGGGCGGGTTTTTCAAAAACGCCCGCGCGATGGAGATGCGCTTTTTCTGCCCGCCCGAGAGCTTGACGCCGCGCTCCCCCACGCTCGTCTCATAGCCGTTGGGCAGGCTCATGACGTAGTCGTGGATGTTCGCCTTTTTCGCCGCCTCGACGATCTCCTCGTCCGTCGCCGAGAAGTTGCCGTAGGCGATGTTTTCTTTGACGGTGCCGTTGAAGAGGAACACGTCCTGCTGTACGATCGCGATGTTGTCGCGCAGGGAGTAGCGCGAGAGGTCGCGGATGTCGTAGCCGTCTATGGTGATCTTTCCGCCGTCGATCTCGTAAAAGCGGGGGATGAGGTGGCAGAGCGTCGTCTTGCCGCCGCCCGAGGGGCCGACGAGCGCGACGGTCTTGCCCGCGGGAATGTGCATGGAAAAGTCAGAGACGACGTTGCCCGCCTTGGAGTCCGAAGATTTGTAGCGAAAGGAGACGTGGTCGAAGACGATCTCGCCGCGCAGGCGCTCGGCGACGATCGCGTCGGGAGATTCGGGCTCGGGTTCGAGGTCCATGACTTCCGTGAAGCGCTTGAAGCCCGACATGCCGGACTGGATCTGCTCGTAGATGTTCGTGAGCGTGCGGATGGGCGCGATGAGCGTGGAGATGTAGAGGATGTAGGTCATAAAGTCCGCGACGTCGATGATCGAGTAGAAATAGAACAGTCCGCCCGCGAGCAGCACCGCGAAGTACAGAAAGTCGAGCAGGAACTGCATGGAGGAGAAAAATTCGCCCATGACCTTATACTGAGAGGAGCGCGCGGCGACCATCGCCTGATTTTCCGCGTCGAATTTTTCCGTCTCGTGCGCCTCCGCGTGGTAGGCGCGGGAGACGCGCATGCCGGAGACGGCGCTCTCAATGCCTGCGTTGATCTCCGCCTGTTTTTCCCGCGAGATGCGGAAGGCGGTCTTCATGCGCTTTCTCGACAGCACGACCGCGAGCACGATGGGCGGGACGCAGGCGAAGAGGATGAGCGTGAGCGGGACATTGATGAAGGCGAGAAAGACGAACGAGCCGACGATGGTGATGACGGAGAGGAAGGTGTCCTCGGGCCCGTGGTGCGCGAGCTCGGAGATGTCAAACAGGTCGTTGGTCAGCCGCGACATGACGGAGCCCGTCTTGTTCTCGTCGAAGTAGGAGAAAGGCAGCTTTTCGAGGTGCAAAAAGAGATCTCTGCGCATGTCCGCCTGCATGCGCGTGCCGACGAGATGCCCCCAGTATTGCAGGACATAGTTCAAAATCGCCTTGACGAGGTAGATGACGAGCAGGGCGCCGAGCGCGACGAGCATGGCGGAGAGCAGTTTTTCGGGGACGTAAGTGTTGATGATCTCCCGCGTGATCATGGGATACACGAGGTTGCACACCGCGACCAGGAAGGCGCACGCCATGTCGATGGAGAACAGCCGTATGTGAGGCCTGTAATAGGGCAAAAATCTTGCGAGCAAACTTTTCTTTCGTTTCATATCCTCATTATATCACGCGCCCGCGCGTTTTGCAATCGGAAAAGGAACGGAAACGCGGGGAAGTCCGCTTTTCTTCGTTTTTGCGGGAAAAGCGAATTGACTTTTGTTTTTTTGTATGATATCATGGAGCCATGATCGACAAAAATCAATTTACGGACAAAGTCAGGATCACGATCAAGGCGGGCGCAGGCGGCGACGGCATGAACTCGTTCAAGGCATACAAGGGCAAACCCGCCTGCGGACCGGACGGCGGCGACGGCGGCAAGGGCGGCGACGTCTATTTCGTCGGCGATAAGGACATGAACGACCTGCTTTGCTTCCGTTTTAAGAACAAGTATGTGGCGGAGGACGGAAAGGCGGGCGGCACCAACCTCTGCACGGGGAAATCGGGAGAGGACCTGTACATCAAAATGCCGCTCGGCACCCTCGTCAAAGATTATGAGACGGGGCGGATTCTCTGCGACGTCTTTCAGGACGGAGAGGTCAAACTCATCGCAAAAGGCGGCAGGGGCGGCAAGGGCAACGTGCATTTTGCGACCTCCCGCCGTCATGCGCCGAACTTTGCGCAGAAGGGCGAAAAGACGGAAGCGCATATCGTGCAGCTCGAATTGAAGGTGATCGCGGACGTGGGCATCGTCGGCTTCCCCAATGTGGGCAAGAGCACGCTTTTGAGCAAGATCTCCGCGGCGCGCCCCAAGATCGCAAACTATCACTTCACGACGCTCTCGCCCAACCTCGGCGTGGTGCGCTGCTATGACGATTCCTTCGTCGCGGCGGATATCCCCGGGCTCATCGAGGGCGCGGCGCAAGGCGCGGGGCTCGGACACGCCTTTCTGAAACACATCGAGCGCACGCGTATGCTCTGTCACGTCGTGGACGTCTCGGGCGTCGAGGGGAGAGACCCCGTCGAGGATTTTCAGAAGATCAACGAGGAACTCGCTTCATACAGCGAAAAGCTTGCGGCGCTGCCGCAGGTCATCGCGTGCAACAAGACGGACATCTTCGGCGCGGATAAAAATTACGAGCGATTTGTGAAGGCGTACGGCAAGGACTATCCCATCTTCCCCATTTCTGCGGTGGACGGAGGGGGCACGGACGAGCTTTTGCGCGGTATCGTCGAGATTTTGAAGACGCTCCCGCCCGTGGAACCCGTGCCCGTCGAGGAATATGCGTTCGAGAACGAATCGGAGACCTCCTTTGAGATCGGGCGCGACGGCGACGCGTTCGTCGTCACGGGCGGGCTCGTGGATATGCTGTGCAGGAACGTCGTGCTCTCCGACCCCGATTCGATGTCCTATTTCCAGAAGGTGCTCAGAGATCGGGGCGTCATCAAAAAATTGTCCGAACGGGGCTGCAAAGAGGGCGATACCGTCGTGGTCGGCGACGTGGAATTCGACTTCGTGCTGTAAGGCGCGCAGGCGCAAACATAAGATCGGAACCAAGATACAGACAAAAAGACAGGAGCAAATATGTTGACAAGCAAACAGAGAAGCAAACTCAAGGGCATGGCGTCCGTCATGGCGCCCGTCACGCAGGTGGGCAAGGGCGGCATCACGGACAACCTCTTAAAGACGCTGTCCGAGGCGCTCGAGGCGCGGGAACTCATCAAGATCGGCGTCCTCGACAACGCGGAAGCATCCCCGTCCGACATCGCGGACAATCTGGCGGCGTTGCTCGAAGCGGAAGTCGTCATCGTGATCGGCAGGAAGATCGTGCTCTATCGCTATTCTTCCCGCGATCATTTCGCACACATCGAACTTTGAAACGAATTTTGAAGGGGCGTTCCTTTGCGGGCGCCTCTTTTTTTTGAAAAGATTTTCAAAAAATCGGAAAAACTCTGTTTGAAAGCGCATTTCGTGCGGTATATTCTAATTGTAACAAACAAGGAGAGGTCGCAACATGGCGGAAGAGGAAGAGAAAAAGACCGAGGAAGTCCCTGCGGCGGAGGGCGTCGAACCCGAAGCGGCGGATAAATCGGAGGCGGTAGAGGAAAAATCGGTGCCTGAGTCCGAACTGCTCAAAGCGAAGGCGGAGAGCGAGGACTTCAAGCGCAAATGGTATCTCGTGACCGCGGAATATGAAAATTACAGGAAGCGCACGGCTGCGACCAAGCAGACGGCGTACTTTGAAGGTAAGGCAGACATACTCGTCAAGATTCTTCCCGTTGCGGACAATCTGGAGCTTGCGCTCGGCGTCTGCAAGGACGATAAGACGAAAGAGGGCATCGAGATGGTTCTGAAGAACTTTCTGAAGGTGCTCGAAGCGGAGGGGATCGAACAGATCGATCCCGTCGGCGAACCTTTCGATCCGACGTTCAGCGAGGCGATCATGGCGGCTCCCGCCGCGGAAGGCGAGGAGGACGGCATCGTCAGGCAGGTCTGCCGCAAAGGCTACAAAAAGGGCGACAAGGTGCTGCGGTTCGCGCAGGTCGTCGTCACAAAATCTTAATTTCGGAAACATTCAGTAACATTCAGGAGGGTAGATTATATGGGAAAGGTTATCGGTATCGATCTCGGCACGACGAATTCGTGCGTAGCGGTTATGGAAGGCGGTGAACCCGTCGTTATCGCCAACGCGGAGGGCTCCAGAACGACCCCTTCCGTCGTTTCGTTCCAAAAGGACGGCTCCCGCGTCGTCGGTCAGACGGCAAAGCGTCAGGCAGTCGCAAACCCCGACAAGACGGTCATCTCCATCAAGAGGCACATGGGTGAAAACTATAAGGTAAACATCGACGGCAAGTCGTATTCTCCTCAGGAGATCTCGGCGATGATCCTGTCGAAACTCAAGGCGTACGCGGAGGCATACCTCGGCTCGCCCGTCACCGACGCGGTCATCACCTGCCCCGCATACTTCAACGATTCTCAGCGTCAGGCGACCAAAGACGCGGGCAAGATCGCGGGGCTCAACGTGCAGAGAATCATTAACGAGCCGACGGCGGCGGCGCTCGCTTACGGACTCGATAAGGAAAAAGAAAGCAGCAAGATCATGATCTACGACCTCGGAGGCGGTACGTTCGATGTCTCCATTCTGGAGATTTCCGACGGCGTGTTCGAAGTGCTCGCGACCAACGGCGATACGCATCTGGGCGGCGACGACTTCGATCAGAAGATCATGGATTATATGGTTGCCGACTTCAAGGCGAAGGAAGGCATCGACCTGTCCAAGGATAAGATGGCGATGCAGAGACTCAAGGAGGCTGCGGAGAAGGCGAAGATCGAACTTTCCGGCATGGCTTCCACGAACATCAACCTGCCCTTCATCTCCATGGGTACGGACGGCATGCCCCGTCACTTCGACATGGATCTGACCAAGCAGAAGTTCGACGCGCTGACGGCAGACCTCGTCAACCGCACGGTAGAGCCCATGCGCCTCGCGATGAAGGACGCGGGACTTACCTACAACGACATCAACAAAGTCATTTTGGTCGGCGGTTCCACGCGTATCCCCGCGGTCGTCGCAAAGGTCAAGGAGATCACCGGCAAAGAGCCGTTCAAGGGCATCAACCCCGACGAGTGCGTCGCGATCGGCGCGGCGGTGCAGGGCGGCGTATTGACGGGCGAAGTCAAAGACGTGCTTCTGCTCGACGTCATGCCTTTGTCCCTCGGCATCGAGACGCTGGGCGGCGTGTTCACCAAACTCATCGAGAGAAATACGACCATTCCCGTCAAGAAGTCTCAGATCTTCTCTACGGCGGCGGACAATCAGCCGGGCGTTGAAATTCACGTCCTGCAGGGCGAGAGAGAGTTCTGCAAAGACAACAAGACGATGGGCAGATTCCAGCTCACCGGCATCGCTCCCGCACCCCGCGGCATCCCGCAGATCGAAGTCACGTTCGACGTCGACGCGAACGGCATCGTACACGTAACGGCGAAGGACCTCGGCACCGGCAAGAGCACGGATATCACGATCACCTCTTCGACCAACCTCTCCGAGGCGGAGATCGACAGGGCGGTCAAGGAAGCCGAGCAGTATGCGGAAGAGGATAAGAAGAGAAAGGAAAAGGTCGACAACAGAAACAAGCTGGACGGCATGATCTTCTCGACCGAACAGTCCATGAAGGAGATGGGCGACAAGCTCTCCGAGGAAGACAAGGCGACCTTGCAGAAGGCGGTCGACGAAGCCAAGACGGAGCTCGCGTCCGAGGACGACGACAGGATCAAGGCGGCGTACGGCACCCTGATGAATGCGGTACAGCCCGTATTCTCCAAGGTTTACCAGCAGGCGGCGGGTGCGGCAGGCGCTTCCGGCGCGCAGCCCAACCCCGGCGATGACACCGAATTCCACCAGTAATCATAAGTAAATACAGAGAGACAGCGAAACCCGGAAGTATTTTCGGGTTTCGTCTGAGGTTTGAAAGGAGCGCATATGGCGGATAAACAGAACTATTACGAAATACTCGGGGTGGACAAAAACGCGGACGAGGCGACCATCAAGGCGGCGTACCGCAAGCTTGTCAAACAGTATCACCCCGATCTGCATCCGAACGACCCCACCTGTGCGGAAAAATTCAAGGCGATCAACGAGGCAAACGAGACCCTCTCCGACCCGCAGAAGAGAAAACAGTACGACTTTGAGCTCGAGCATCCCGGCATGGGAAGCCAGGGCGGCAATCCGTTCAGCGGCGGGTTCTCGGGGTTTGGCGGTTTTTCGGATATTTTCGAATCCTTCTTCGGCGGCGGCGCGGGCGCGAGCGTCAACACGCAGGGCAACGACGTCACGAGAGAGATCAATCTGAGCTTTTTGGACGCGGTCAAGGGCTGCACGCGCGAGATCGTATATATGCGCAACGAACCCTGCCCTTCCTGCAAGGGAACGGGCGCAAAGAACGGGACTTCGTTCAAAACCTGTTCGAAGTGCAACGGCAGCGGTCAGGTACGCTTCGCGCAGGACACCATCTTCGGGCGGTCCATCCGCGTCGGCGTCTGCCCCGACTGCAACGGCAAAGGCAAGACGATCATCGACCGCTGTCCCGACTGCAAGGGCAAGGGCTATGTGCGCAAGGAGACGAGAGTCACACTCAACATTCCCGCAGGCGCGGACAATACGAGCTACATGCGCAAGCGCGGTTACGGTCAGGCGTCCACGGACGGCGGCGAGCCCGGCGATTTGATCGTCACCTTCAAAGTCGAGCCGCATAAGATCTTGCGCAGAGAGGGCAACGATCTGCTCGTCACCGTACCCGTTTCGTTTGCGACGGCGTGCCTGGGCGGCACGGTGCAGGTGCCGTCCATCGATGAGACGGTCTCCCTTGAAATTCCCAAGGGAACGCAGAGCGACACCGTGTTCACCATGCGCGGCAAGGGCATCAAGACGCGCATGGGTACGGGCAACCTCCGCATTACCGTCAAAGTCGTCATTCCCAAGACGCTCACTCCCGCGCAGGCAAAGAAGCTTCGCGATTTCGACGACGTCTCGTCCTATCGCGACGACGATCAGATGAAACGGTATTCCGACGCGGTCGAAAGCCTTTACGGCACGCGACCTTACGGCAAATAAAAAGTGTGTCCGATTCGGCAGAGTCGGGCACTTTTTTTGTTTCTTTGTTGCATTTTTTTGAGAGATATGTTATAATGGGCATATGGAGTGGAAGCGCTTATTATCTTCCGAGCGGGCGAGAAAGACCGAGTCGAAAAAAAGCGGTCAGGACGGGCGTTCGGAGTTTCAAAAAGACTATCATCGCATCATCGGGAGCGCATCTTTCAGGCGGCTGCAGGACAAGACGCAGGTATTTCCCCTCGAGCGCGGAGACTTTGTGCGCACGCGGCTCACCCATTCCCTCGAGGTCTCTTCGTTTGCGGCGTCTTTGGGGCAGAGCGTGGGCTCCCGCATCATGGAGCGCGACCCCTCGTTCACGGCGGACGACAGAGAGGCGATCATCGACATTCTTCGCTCGGCGGGGCTCGTGCACGACATCGGCAATCCTCCGTTCGGACACTTCGGAGAGACTGCGATCCGTCAGTGGTTCAAGCGCAATCTGGGAAAGCTCGAATACGAGGGGCGTCCCGTATCGGAGCTGCTATGCGGGCAGCGTGCAGAGGACTTTTATCATTTTGAAGGCAACGCGCAGGCGGTCCGCCTGCTCTCCAGATTGCATTACCTCGTGGACGGCAACGGCATGAATCTGACGTATGCCCTTCTCAACACGATCGTCAAATATCCCGTCTCGTCCCTCATGATCGACAAGAACAGCGGGGACGTCAGGACGAAAAAGGCGGGGTATTATCAGGCGGAAGAAGCGATATTTTCGGCATTTTCGTCGGCGACGGGCGCGGGGCATTGCCGTTATCCGCTCGCGTTTCTTCTGGAGGCGGCGGACGACATCGCCTACAAGACGGGGGACATCGAGGACGCCGTCAAAAAGGGAAAGATCGGGTATCGGCGCCTTTTGGAGGAGCTGGAGAGCGCGCGCGACAAATGTAGGGACGAAGCAGAGAGGGACGCTCTCTCTGCAGGCGCAGACGCTCTAAGCAAAAAGTATGAGAACGCAGTCAAGTACGGCAAACCTTCGCCGGAGGAAAACGCGGTGCAAAACTGGGTGATCGGCGTGCAGGGAACGTTGCTGTTCAGTGCGGCGGACGCGTTTATGGAGCATTACGAAGAGATCATGGCGGGCGCGTTCCGCAGGGAGCTTTTGGCGGTTTCGCCGCAACGCGGACTGTGCGAAGCGCTCGGCGACATCGCGTATCGTTATGCGTTTCAATCCAAAGAAATACTCAAGCTGGAGATCGCGGCGGCGTCCATTTTTGATGGACTGCTCCAAAAATTTGTGCCTGCGGCGATCCGCATGGATACGCCCGCGTGCACGGAGCTGGATAATAAGCTCACGGCGCTCGTCTCCGAAAATTACAAATTGATCTATCGGGAGCAGGCGAAAGGGTGCGATGAGGTGCAAAAGCTATATCTGCGGCTCTTGCTGGTCACCGATTATCTGTGCGGCATGACGGATTCCTTTGCAAAGCAGTTGTATCAGGAGCTTGCGGGAATCGTATAGGAGGAATATATGCAATACGTAAGGGAGAAAGACGGAAAACTCATTTTTCGGCGGCGCAGGGAGCTTGTAGAAATCTCTGCCTGGGGAGACGGGCTTCGCGTCCGCGCGACGGAAAACAGAGAGTTTGCCGATTTGCCTTGGGCGCTGGACACGCCGATGCAGAGACCTGCAAAGATAACGCTCAGCGAGACGGAGGCGAATATAGAGAACGGAGACATTCAGGCGATCATCACGGATTACGGGAAGATCTCCTTCTACAACAAACAGGATAAACTGCTCTTAAAGGAATATTACCGCTCCTGGGATTACGGGACGGAGAATTGGCGCGATCTCGACCAGATCACGATGATGCGCCGCGCCGCGCGTACATATGCGGCGGCGGGAGGGGACCGCTATCGCGTCTCCGTCCGCTTTGAAGCGAACGACGAAAAGCTCTTCGGCATGGGGCAGTATCAGCAGTCCCGCCTCGATTTAAAGGGCAGCGTGCTCGAACTTGAGCAGAAAAACACGCAGGCGAGCGTGCCTTTCCTGCTTTCCTCCAAAGGCTACGGGTTCTTTTGGAAC
>CALVME010000050.1 GCA_944342055.1 uncultured Clostridia bacterium
CCCGACCTGTATGAGTCCATGGGCGTCTTCCTTCCCCTCATTGTCGTCAACTGCATCATCCTCGGCAGAGCGGAAGCTTTCGCGAGCAAAAACCCCGTGCTCGATTCCGCGCTCGACGGACTCTCCACGGGACTCGGATTCACCTGTGCCCTGACGATCATGGGCATCATCCGCGAATTCCTCGGCAAGGGCAGCATCTTTGACGTCAAGATCATGGATTTCACCATCGGCTTCTTCTCCTCTTCCGCAGGCGCGTTCTTCGTCTACGGCATCTGCGTGGCGCTGTTCACCTGGATCACTTCTTCCGTCGAAAGGAACGTCAGAAAGAAGCAGGGCGCCGCGCTCAGAAATAAACTTTTGAATCCGGAGGTGACAGCATGAACTTCTTTGCGATCATTCTCGCCGTCATGGTTTCGGCGGTCTTCGTCAACAACTTCATTCTGGTTCAGTTCCTTGGCATCTGTCCCTTTTTGGGCGTGTCGAAAAAGACGGGCAGCGCGCTCGGCATGGGCGTTGCGGTGACGCTGGTCATGATCCTCGCGACCGCGATCTGCTATCCCCTCTACACCTACGTTCTCGTCCCTCTCGATCTTGGCTATCTGGAGATCATCTTCTTCATCTTCATCATCGCCGCACTTGTGCAGATTCTGGAAAACGTCATCCGCAAGTTCACCCCCGCGCTCTACCGCACGATGGGCATCTACCTGCCTCTGATCACGACCAACTGCGCCATCCTCGGCGTGACCGAGCTCGTCATCGACGAGGCGCAGATGCTTTCCACGCTCGGCATCGAGAGCATGAACTTCGGCGTCGCGCTCCTGTACGCGCTCTTCGCGGGCATCGGCTTCACGATCGCCATCGTATTGATGAGCGGATTGAGAGAACGGGTCGACAAACTGACCGTCGCAAAGTCTTTCAAGGGAACCCCCATCACGCTGATCAGCGCTTGCTTCATCGCGATGGCATTCTATGTATTCACGCTCATTTAAGGAGGTCGATATGAATTTACTCGAAACAGTGATTCAATGGGACAAAGTCGGCATGGTCATCGGTATCTTTGCCGCGCTCTCCGTCGTATTAACCGCTCTTATCCTCATCATCGTAAAATTCTGCAAAGTAGAATCTGACGAGAAGGCGGAAAAAATTCTGGAAAAGCTCGCGGGCGCCAATTGCGGCGGCTGCGGCTGCTCCGGATGCGCCGTCTTTGCGGACAAGCTTGCGCGCGGCGAAGCGAAGCTCTCCGATTGCCACGTCACGGACGCAGAGCACAAGGCGGACATTGCCGCCCTGCTCGGCGTCAAGGCGACGGCGACCGAACCCACCGTAATGATCGTAGCGTGCTCCGGCGGCGACAACGCCGTCAACACCTGCGAATACTGCGGAGAAGGCAGCTGCGCTCAGCTCGCGGCTGTCGGGCTGAAAGCCTGCAAACAGGGCTGCCTCGGCGGCGGGACCTGCGAAAAGGTCTGCCCTCAGGGCGCCATCACCATGAAAGACGGACATTCCTGGATCGACACAGACCTGTGCATCTCCTGCGGCACCTGCATGAGAAATTGTCCCAAGAGCATCCTGCGGAGAATTCCCGTCTCTGCGCCCGTATACGTCGCCTGCAGCTCGAACTGCAAGGGCAAGGACGTCATGAATGCCTGCCAGAAGGGCTGCATCGGCTGCGGAATTTGCGCCAAGAGCTGCCCGCACGGCGCGATCACCATGGTGGACAATCTGCCCGTATTCGATTATTCCAAATGCACCGGCTGCAAGACTTGTGTGGCGAAATGCCCGAGAAAAGTCATTGTGGACCGCGCTACCGTCTGATCTACATACGGCGTCACATGCAAAATCCCGAAACGCAAATTGCGTTTCGGGATTTTTTTGATCGGTTCAGAAAGGTCTGACCGCTCTTCGTTTCCATTCGGCTGCATTCGATGCGGACGGAGACACCCTGCGCAGAAAATTCAAAAGAGACAGAAAGCGGCTTTGACGTTGCGAAACGAGCCGAGCGGCGAAGAGCGTCGGTTTCGGCGTACTTCTTTTTTCGGGAGCGAAAACTTCCGCTCTCCGCAGGAAAAGCGACCGCTTGCCCCCGCCCTGACCGCAAGAGCAATTCAAAAAAGGCAGCAGAAGCTCTTCTCCGCGCGATTGCACCGTTTCGCGCCCTCCGCGCCGTTCTCCCGAGCAAATCTACTCGCTTTGCATTCTCCTATACCCAAAAAATACGCGCCCGCAGGCGCGTATTTTTGCCTTGTTTTCAATCCTCGTATTCGAGGATCTCTCTGCGCCGTTTCGCTCGGGCGCGCAGGAAAATTTTGGAAATTTCGACGGCGACGAGCGGAAAGAGCGAGAGCGCCGCGACGATCAGATATTGCTGCCATTCCAGATACACCAACTCGAAAAACGTCATCACTCCCGGCACAAAGGAAACCAGGCAGACGATAGCGAGCGAAGCGCCCATGGCATAAAACAGATACGGGTTGTGTCCCTGTCCCGGGCGGAATACGCTGTCATAATTGGAGCGCTGATTGATGGCATGCACGAGCTGAGAGAGCGAGAGCACCATAAACGTCATGGTCATGGCGATGGAATGCGTCTCCTCCGCCGTCGCGCCGTAGCTCGATTCTGCGATCCAATAAGCAGAAAGCGCCGCCGCGGTGATGAACAGCCCGTGCAGGGCGATGCGGAACACCACGCCGCGTTCGAAGAGCGTGCCGCTCTTGACGGGTTTGACGCGCATGACGTTGCGATCGGCGGGATCCACGCCCAGCGCGATCGCGGGGAGGGAGTCCGTCGCGAGGTTGATGAGCAGAATATGGATCGCCAGAATGGGATCGGGCCAGTTGAAACAGAACGCCAGAAAGAGCGTGAGGATCTCCGCGATGTTGCCCGCGACGAGGAACTGAATGACCTTCTGAATGTTGCGATAGACCCGCCTGCCCTCTCGCACGGCATGCGCTATGGTGGTGAAATTGTCGTCCAGAAGGATCATGTCCGCCGCCTCTTTGGCGACGTCCGTACCCGTGATCCCCATGGCGACGCCGATGTCCGCCTCTTTTAGGGCGGGGCTGTCGTTGACGCCGTCTCCCGTCATCGCCGCGACCTCCCCCGTCCGCTTGAGCGACTGGATGATGCGCAGCTTGTCGGCGGGAGAAACCCTCGCAAACACGACGGCATTGCCGACCGCCGCGTCGAGCTGTTCGTCCGACATTTCGTCGAGTTCCGTTCCGCTCACGACGGTGTTGCCCTTGCGGAAAATATGCAGCTGTTTTGCGATCGCGAGCGCCGTCGCCTTATGATCTCCCGTGATCATGACCACGCGGATGCCCGCCTCGTGACAGGTTTCGACCGCGCTGATAACTTCCTTCCTGGGCGGATCCATCATGCCCGTCACGCCGAGAAAAGTCAGCCCGCACTCCAGATCTTCGTCTTCTCTCTCGGGCACGGAACCGACGGTGCGCGCCGCAAAGCCGAGCACGCGCAACGCGCGCTTCGACATGCCGTCGCAGAGCGACAAGATGCGTTTTCTGTCCTCCTCCGTCATCTGCCGCACGCCGCCGCGCGTCCGTATGTGCGTGCAGAGCGGAAGCATTTCGTCGACAGCGCCCTTGACGTGCGCCACCAAGCGCTCGCCCATGCGGTTGAGCGTCGTCATGCGCTTGCGCTCGGAATCGAAGGGCTGCTCGAACAGCCGAGGATGTATTTCTTCGTAATCGTCCGAATCGATCCCGAAATTGCGCGCAAACAGGATGAGCGCGCCCTCCGTGGGATCTCCCATCGTCTCGCCGGGGCGGTCGGGATCCATGTGCGCGTTGCCGCACAGCGCACAGCAGTCGATGAGCTGCGCATATTCCTCCGCGGCGTGATTTTTCGTAAGCTCCTCCGCGCGCGTCAGTCGACCAAGCGCAAAATCGTCCGCGACGGCGACGTGCGTCACCGTCATTTTGTTGAGCGTCAGCGTACCCGTCTTGTCGCAACAGATGACCGTGGCGCTTCCCAGCGTTTCCACGGCGGGCAGGCTCTTGACCAGAGCGTTTTGTTCCGCCATCCTCTGCACGCCGAACGCCATGATGATGGTCGCCGTGGCGGGAAGTCCTTCGGGGATGATGGAGATCGCCAGCGAAATTCCGAGCAGGACGAGGGACTGCCAGCTCCTGCCTCCGCGGCTGAAGCCGATGATCATGATCGTGACGCAGACGATGAGCCCGACGAGCGTCAAAATCTTGCCCACCGAGTTAAGTTTCTTCTTGATCGGCGTCTGAAAATCGTCCTGCTTTTTGAGCATATCCGCGATCTTGCCGACTTCGGTGTTCGCGCCCGTGCCGACGACGACGCCGACGGCGTTGCCGTACATCACGATCGAAGACGAGTAAGCCATATTGACTCTGTCTCCGAGCGGCGCGTCCTCGGGAAGGACGGTCGGACCGTCTTTCTCGGAAGGGACGCTCTCGCCCGTGAGAGAAGCCTCCTGCACGCTCATGTTGTTGTCTTTGATGATGCGGATGTCCGCAGGCACGATGGCGCCGTCTTCCAGATAGACGATGTCTCCGGGGACGAGTTCGCTCGCAGGGACGACGCTCTCCTCGCCGTTTCTCAGCGCCCGCGCGTTCGGCGCAGTCATCTTTTTGAGCGCTTCCAGGGCGTCCGCCGCCTTCTTTTCCTGCGCAACGCCCACGGCGGCATTGAGGATGATGACGCATAGGATGACGATCGCCTCGGGCAATCCCTCGCCGTCTATCCAGTACATGGCGAACGAAAACAGCATGGCGATGAAGAGAATGATCACCATCACGTCCGAAAGCTGTTCCGCTATCATCTTCCATATGCTCTTTGTTTTTACCTCGCGCAAGACGTTCTTGCCGTACTTTGCGAGCCTCTTTGCCGCCTCCTCGTCCGAAAGCCCCTCCTCGCTCGTCTGCAAGATCTCTTCCGCTTCCTGATAAGACATCGCGTGCCAAGGTTTTTTTGGTTGCATGGTGTCCGTTTGTTTGTTCCTCCCGTTTGAAAATTTTTCCCTAAAACGCAAAAAAACATAACCATATCAGAAACAAGTCTCTACGGTTATGTCTTATCGTTGCGATATGAAGTTGATCATCCGTGGATGCGCGTCACTACTGTCGCCGTCTGCGGACATAAATCTGCTCTCCTTGCGTTTTATGGCACTATAGTACCATATTTTATGCGCGTTGTCAATGGTTTTTTTCGAAACAGGCAAAAAAACGTTGCCAACCGCCAAAAAAGCGGCGTATGCCGCTCTTTTATCAGGTCTCTTCCGCTTTTTCCTTCTTTTCCAGCGGGAAGAAGCAGATCTTTGCATAAATCAGAGACAGACAGCGCTTTTTTTGCTGCAACTGCACCGTCCTCGTCAGGAAAAAGGTGTCCACCGCCTCCCATACGAACACCCAGGCGAAGATATCGACGACCTCGATGAGGATCTCGCTGCGATTTCCCGCCGAGAGCGCCCACATGACCCCGAGCAGCAAAACGCCGAAAAGCAACATCACAACGGCGGAGATGACGCTGCGCCGACTTTCCAGAGCGAGCTCGTCGTACGCGTCCCGAAACGTCGTCGCGACGGCAGCGCGGTAGCGCACCTGTTCCTGCTCGTCGATGCAGTCGCTGTGAATGTGTACGGCGACGCGCTTTTGCGGCGGCATGGCGTTCACACGCTTCTCCAAAAACGAACTTACTTCGCTCGAAAGCACCTCCGCGCGATGATATGAAAGGGGCGACAAAAAATCCGAATCGTCCAACACCGTCATGTGAACGACGGGGACCCCCTCCCCGTCCCGCTCGATCTCACGTTTTGACAGGCAATCCTTCGCCGCTTTTCTCCAAGCTCTGAGCGATCTGAACATATGCTCCTCCTATCCGATCACGGGATCTTTGATGTCTGAAGAACCGCCCGTGATCGTCAGATGATGAGGTGCGCACAGGATGACCCCGTCCGCGTCCGTGATCGCGGGCATATAATTGACGCACTCCTTGTGTTTGGAGCAGTTCGCCTCGACCATCTTGACGGAACCGCCCTTATCGATCTCAAAGACGTTGTACCCCTCGTCCCCCGTCCGCACGGTGACGCGGTAACCTTGCTCCGTCTTTTCGACCTCGACGCCGTCCGAAACGGTATAAGTATCCGTCAAAAAATCATATGAAAAAATGACGTCGCTGTCTCTGAGCGCCTCGACGCGTTCCAGCTTCCCGGCAGAAGGCTTCAGCCCCACCGCCAGGAACAAGACGACGACCAAAACAAGTATCAGCGCATACAAGACGAGGTCCCACACCCGAAACAGCGGAGTTTTGCGGGCTTCTTCCAGCCTGGATCTCATTCGACATACTCCAACACGCCGTCCACCACGCGGCTCGCCACGCGATAACTCTGCTCGATCAGCGTGTATTGCTCCGCATTCGTGACGATCTCAAATTTCCCCTCATCGGCGCGGCGCACAAAGACGACCGTCTTGTCCGAGAGTTGCTCGTTGATGAATTCGATCGCGCGCTCCGTCCCCATGACGCAGAGCGCCGTGGAAACGGCGTCCGCCTGCGCGGCGGAAAGTCCCAGTACGGTAGCCGTCACGACGTCCTCCGCAATGGGGCTGCCCGTAAACGGATCGATGATGTGGCAATAGCGCGTGCCGTCGTACTCATAATAATTTTCATAATCTCCGCTCGACGAGACGCACTCATCCTTGATCAGCATGCTGATATAGTTGCCGTCCCCGCGGGGATGTCTGAAGCCCAGGTTCCACGCATGATCGGTCTCTTCGGAAGCGGATTCCATCAACGCGAGGCTCGAAGTGCCTACGTTGAGGTAGCCGCGCGTATAGCCGCGCTCTTTGAGCAGTTCCGCCCCGCGATCCGCCGCATAACCCTTTCCGATGCCGCCGAGATCGAGCCGCATGGTATAGGTCACCCCTTCGAGCGTCACGCTGTCCTCGGGCTTCTGCATGTAATATTTGCCGCCGTCCTCCCAGGCTTCGACCTTGGAAAAATCGCAGAGCGTGCGAAACGCTTCGACATACGTTTCATCGGGAAGAGAGACAAACTTCGTCTCTTCGTCGTATTCGCGGTCATAGGGCATCGTCGGTTCATAATCGTCCTCGTTGAAACGCGGCGTAAAGCCCCAAAGATCGACCGAATTGCCCACCGCGGGGTTGTAAGCCCCCTCCGTCAAAGCGTACATCTCTTTGGCAATGGAAAGCACCTCGTAAGCCGTCGCGTCGATCTCGACCGTCGCCCCCGCCTCCGCCTCGTTGAAGCGACAGACGGAAGATCCATCGATCGAGGCGCTCAAGCTGTCTTCGACCTCCGCAAACAGCTTTTGCAGATCTTTGACGGTTTCGTCCGCCTTTGCCGCCTCCGCCTCATCGTCATAATAGGCGTAGATCGCCGTATAGACGGGAACGCCGAACGTATAGAACAAATATTGTTTTCCTTTCAAAGGCAACGTCGTCGTGGGCTCCTGGGGAGTACAGCCGAACAGGCAGACCGCCGACAGCGTCGCGCATATCGCCGTAAAAATCTTCTTCATAGCTCCATTATAGCCATTTCCGACAAAAAAATCAAACGAAAAATCACCCAAAGTGATCTTTGGGTGATTCTGACATCAAAAATTTCGGTTTTCGTAATTAGCCGATCTTCTCCGCAGCCTGAAGTACGAGTTGTACATAGCTGAGGGTGTTCTCCTTGTCCGTGTTGAGGTCGGTCCAGGTAGCGCCCGTGCAGACGTCGTTCTCGTCGTACCACATCTTGTCGTCGGGATCCCTCTCAAGGCTTGCAGCAGCGTCGAGGCCGTAGGTTACGAAATACTCGACGGTCTTGCCGTAGTTGCCCCAGTAGCCGAGCGTGCCGGTCGTCCAGTAGCCGTTCTGGTCCTTCATCAGAGCCTTCGCAGTCAGAACGGTCGTGTCCTCTTCGCCGCCGACAACGACTGCGATCTCGCTCGCAAGAGCTGCCTTGTAGTAGGTCTCAGCGTTTGCTTCGTCCTGAAGCCACTCGACCAGCGTAGCGTCGCCTACCATGTAGGAAGCCTTCTCAGCGTCATACGTCATGGTGACGTCGCCTACCTTGACGGTCTTGTAGTAAGACTTTTCTACGTCGTTGCCGTGATCGTTTACGATAACGGTAACTTTATCTTCTGCGGAAACTTCCTCGCCTGCCGTAACATAAGTGGGAAGGCAAGCCTCGTTCCATGCCACGTCGATCACCTCGCCGTCAGCATTCTCAACAAGCGTTGCGCCCGCTACATAGCCTGCGCCGTGTACCATGCCGTAAGCGCCGGCAACCTTAGCTTCAACTGCATGGGAAGCTGCGAGCTTGACGAGCTGTACATAGCTCAGCGTGTTTTCCTTATCGGTATTGAGATCCGTCCAGGTAGCGCCCGTGCAGACGTCATTCTCGTCGTACCACATCTTGTCATCGGGATCCCTCTCGAGGCTGTCGATCGCGTCGAGATCGTTCTCGATGATGTACTTGACGGTAGCGTCATAGTTGCCTCTGTAGCCGAGCGTGCCGGTGGACCAGTAACCGTTGTGAGACTTCAGAAGGGAAAGAGCGTCGAGAACGGTGGTATCCTCTGCGCCGCCGACAACGACTGCGACTCTGGAAGCGAAGACTGCATCGTAATACGTCTTGCAGTTTGCTTCGTCCTGGAACCACTCGATCATCGTAACGTCGCCTACTTTATAGGTAGCTGCCTCTGCGTCATACGTCATGGTGACGTCTGCAAACTTAACGGTCTTATAATAAGACTTCTCTACGTCACTGCCGTGATCATTCACGATAACGGTAACTTTATCTTCTGCGGGAACTTCCTCACCTGCCGTCACATAAGTAGGAAGGCAAGCCTCGTCCCAAGTTACGTCGAGCACGTCGTCGCCTTCCATGGTGATGGTCGCTCTGCCGATGTAACCTGCACCGTGTACCATGCCGTAGCCAATTCCATAGGTGATGGAAGAGGTGGGCTCGGTGGTAGGCTCGGTGGTGGGCTCGGTCGTAGGCTCAGTCGTGGGATTCGTGGTGGGATTCGTCGTAGGATCGTCTCCGCAACCGACCAAAGCAGCGGAAAGAGCCGCAGTCGTCATTACCGCAAGCAATACTTTACCGAATTTCTTCATAAATTTTCTCCTTTACATTGATCAAATTTTTGATGTATATATATTTTAACCTTTCTGCAAAATTTTGTCAACGGAAACATCTTATTATTTTGTATTTTTTATCGTTCTTATGCGGATTTTGACGCGACGTTTGCCGACGCATCGCGCGCATCTTTGCAAATTGCGCTCATGGCATTCATCTTGCCGTCCGTTCCCCGAATTCGCCAAGCAGGGACAACAGCGGCGCCAGCGGCAGATACCTCTCTTCCAGCCTGTATGTTTCTCCTTCCGCGCAGGACATTTCCCGCACAAAACCGCCAAGCCTATCGCGAAGGCAATTTTTCACAATTGTTTCCCCGATACCTATCTCGGACGAGATCGCCTCCGCGCTCCCCCCGTCCGTCTCCACCGTCAGTTTGTGCAATGCGAACAAAATTTTCAGACACGTCGGCTCCGAAACCGTTTGAAGCGTCAAAAGCACTTCGTCCGACGCCCCCTTGTCCGTGCAAAGGGCGTTGTCTGAAAAGAATACACTACCACCGCGCCGCACCGACGAAAATTTCCGATCGGCGATACAGGAATTTCCCCACGCGCGCGGCGCGGCTTCCTCCGACAGCGCCGTCTCGACTTTTGTTTCCCCTTCCGATTCCCGCAGCAATTCGGCAACGACCGCCGCATGCGAAGCATAAGCAAACTGAAGCGCGGCGAAAAAACCTTCCTCGCGCCCTGCACCGATTTCCCTTCTGATCCGCAACAGGAGATCGGAAACCGAACAAGTCCGACGATGCCCCATCAGCTCATCGACGCTCACGCCGAACAGCTCGGCAATGTCAGGCAAGATCGAAATGTCGGGGCAACACTGCGCGGATTCCCACTTTGAAACCGCCTGATTTGTGACGCCGAGCGCTTCGGCGAGCGCCTCCTGCGTCATTTTGTTCTGTTTTCTCAAAAATGCGATCTGTTCTCCGAGCTTTATCACAGCCATAGAAATTTCCTCCTCCGTTGATGCTTCTATTGTATCATAATCGTTCGAAAAAGCAACCGCGCATTTGTTTGATGAAATCCTGTTTTTTCCAACCTGCGGTTGGAACGCTCTTTCGCGGCAATCGGCGGCTCCTTCCGAAGCGGCGGAAAAATCGGAGGAAAAACTTTCTTTTTTGATTTCCTGCTCACAGAAATACCCCTGTTTTTTCCTCTCGGTGGATTTTGCCGAAACCCCGCAAGCGGGGTCCCCTCGGCAAAGCTTCGCCGCGCCGCGGCTCGCGCGAACCACGAGGTTTGCTCCTTTCTACCGCCTCGTCACCACGAAAAAGACACCCATTCGGGTGTCGGGCTTTGCGTTTTCAATTTTGTGGATTTTGCCGAAACCCCGCAAACGGGGTCCCCTCGGCAAATCTTTGCCGCGCCGCGGCTCGCGCGAACCACGAGGTTTGCTCCTTTCTACCGCCTCGCCACCACGAAAAAGACACCCATTCGGGTGTCTTTTTCGTGGTGGACAGAGGTGGATTCGGACCACCGAAGTCAGAGACGGCAGATTTACAGTCTGCTCCCTTTGGCCACTCGGGAATCTGTCCATAATCAAATTGTTGGAGCTGGTGACTGGAATCGAACCCGCAACCTGCTGATTACAAATCAGCTGCTCTGCCAATTGAGCTACACCAGCACACCTTTTTTGATGGTGCCTTGGGGCGGAATCGAACCACCGACAGACGGATTTTCAGTCCGTTGCTCTACCGACTGAGCTACCAAGGCATCCACAAGGTTGCCTCAGGCAACCTTGTCTCTTAAAAAAGTGGCGACCCAAAACGGGCTCGAACCGTCGACCTCCAGCGTGACAGGCTGGCGCTCTAACCAACTGAGCTATTGGGCCGTTTGTAGGCTGCGAATTGATGTGGTGGGCCTTCACGGACTTGAACCGCGGACCAATCGGTTATGAGCCGACCGCTCTGACCAACTGAGCTAAAGGCCCTCTTCTGATTGGCGCTTGCTCCATTCGCACAACGCTCGTAT
>CALVME010000051.1 GCA_944342055.1 uncultured Clostridia bacterium
CTGCTCCGCTTCGAGCTCGAGCGGCTGGGGGCGCGGCTGGAGATCGGCAGAGAGGTCGTGCGCCTGGAGAGGGGATTTGTTCTGACGCTTTCGGACGGCGAACGGCTGGGCGCCGATTTTGTCGTGCAGTGTACGGGCGGCAAGGCGGCGAAACAGTTCGGCACGGACGGCTCCGCCTATGCGTTGGCAAAGGGGCTCGGTCACAGCCTGACGCCGCTCTTCCCCGCTTTGGTGCAGTGCAGGGCGGACGTCGGCGCGCTGCGCAGTCTGAAGGGCATCCGCTCCGATGTCGTGCTCCGCTGCGGCGACGTCGCCGTGAGGGGGGATTTCATGATCGCCGATTACGGGATCACGGGGGACGCCGTCTTTCGCCTCTCTTCCTACCTTGCAGACCGCGGTGAGACGACGGTGTACGTCGAATTTTTGCCCGACGTGAGCGAGGAGACGCTGCTCTCCCTCCTGAAAGGCAAGCGCGCGCCGCAGGGAGAACTGTTCTGCGGCGTGCTCAACAATCAGATCGGCAGATACCTGTGCAAGGCGGGCGGCTCGATAGAGGGCGCGGTGCGGCTCTGCAAGCGCTTCCCCGTCCGCGTGCTCGGCACGCTGGATTTTTCGCATGCGCAGGTCACGCGCGGCGGCGTGCCGATGAACGAAGTGACGGAGAAACTCGAGAGCCGCAAATGCGGCGGATACTTTCTCTGCGGCGAGATTCTCGACGTGGACGGAGAGTGCGGCGGGTACAACCTGCAATGGGCGTTTGCGAGCGGCGCGATCGTCGCAAAGGAGTTGTTATGCAGACGATGACAGACATCAAACTGCGCCTCGGAGAATCCGAGGAGCGGCTGTTTCAGATGGCGGAGCGCGCGCTCGGCAGGAAGCCGAAGACCTTTCGCATCTTAAAAAAATCGCTGGACGCGCGCAAGAAGGAGGACATCCGCTGGGTGTATTCCATCGGGTTTTCCGCGGAGGAAGAGGAGAAAGAGCCTCCGCGCGTGCGGCTCGCTTCGCCTCCCCGCGTCGTGATCGTGGGGAGCGGGCCCGCCGGGCTCTTTTGCGCCCTGCGCCTCATCGAATACGGCGCAAAGCCGATCGTCCTGGAGCGCGGCAAGTGCGTGGAGGAGCGCGCGTCGGACAACGAACGCTTCTTTTCGGAGCATCAGCTCGAGGGAGAGAGCAACATTCAGTTCGGCGAGGGCGGGGCGGGAACGTTCTCTGACGGCAAACTCTACTCGCAGACCAATTCGCCGCAGAACAGAAACAATGCCGACGTGTTCCGCCTGTTCGTGCAATTCGGCGCGCCGGAGGAGATCGCCTACCTTTCCAAGCCGCACATCGGGAGCGACAGACTCCGCGTCGCCGTCAGGAACATGCGCGAATACATCCGCGCGCAAGGCGGCGAGGTCCGTTTTTCGGCAAAGATGACCGATCTCATGATCTCGGACGGAAGGGCGGTCGGCGTGATCGTCAACGGGCGGGAAGAGCTGCGGGCGGACGCCGTCGTGCTCGCGGTCGGGCACAGCGCGCGGGATACCTTTTCCATGCTCGAAGGGAAGCTGTTCATGGAACAGAAGGAGTTTGCCGTCGGGCTCCGCGTGGAGCACCTGCAATCGGAGATCGGGAAGGCGCAGTACGGTGCGGCATGGACGAGGCTGCCGACGGCGGATTACAAGCTCGTCTCTCACGCGAGCGAGCGCGGCTGCGTGTCCTTCTGCATGTGCCCGGGCGGCTATGTCATACCCGCCGCTTCCGAGGAGGGCGGCGTCGTCACCAACGGCATGAGCAACTACGCGCGCGACGCGGTCAACGCAAATTCCGCGCTCGTCGTCCAGGTCAAAAAGGCGGATTTCGACGGGAGCGATCCCTTGGCGGGGGTGCGCTATCAGCGCGCGTTAGAGAGAAAGGCGTTCGAGCTCGGCGGCGGAGATTACCGCGCGCCCGTACAGCTCGTCGGGGATTTTCTGCGCGGCCGCGTGAGCGATGGCTTTGGCGCGGTGCGCCCTTCGTATGCGGCGGGGGTGCGGTTTGCGCCGCTCTCCGAACTTCTGCCCGAACCGATCGCAAATTCCCTGCTGGCGGCGATCCCCGACATGGACAGGCGGCTTAGGGGCTTCGCTTCGCCCGACGCGGTTCTCACGGGCGTGGAGAGCCGCACGAGCTCGCCCGTGCGCATCTGCCGCGGCGAAGACATGCAGAGCGTATCGTGCGCGGGCGCGTATCCCTGCGGAGAGGGGTGCGGCTATGCGGGCGGGATCACCTCTTCGGCGGCAGACGGGCTGCGCGTCGCGGACGCGATCGCGCGGCAGGCGGCGGACGGCTTTTTTGCAAAATAGCGGAAAGGTATCATTCGCTTTTCATATGGCTATCACTTAGCGCCGCTATAATAAGCGCGTAATCAGATGAACCTCCAACGATTGATTACACCTAAACTTTTTTCATATTCTCTCACAAGAAGAGCCGATCTGCCGAGATCGGCTTTTCTTTTTGCGAAAAAACGGCGAAACGCAGGGACGCGGAAGACGACGGGACGAGAAATGCGGCGTCTGCGGGAGGAAAAAGTCAAAAAACGGAAGAATGATAAGCCGCGCTTATATCTTCCCCAAAAAGTACGAATAAAAACAGAAAATAGTATGTTGACGGCGGGACGGTTTTGTGCTATCATAAACGATGTAAAAAAGTATGTGAGGTTGCATATGGAGCGATTGTTTGAGCGTACGGCCTCCGTAAATCAGCTTCTTGCTCGTTACGGGGTCAAATTCGGCATCTATAAAAACGGGGTATTCAAGGAACAGCTCTTTCCCTTCGACGTCATCCCGCGCGTCATCGGCGCGAAGGAGTGGGAGACGCTCGAAAAGGGGTTGATCCAGCGCGTCACCGCGCTCAACCTCTTTCTGAGCGACGTGTACGGCGAACGCAAGATCATCAGAGACGGCGTCGTCCCCGAAGATTTTGTCTTCTCGTCGTCAGGCTTCCTGCCGCAGTGCGACGGTTTTTCTCCCGTAAAGAACATCTATTCGCACATTTCGGGCATCGATCTCGTCAAAGGCAAGGACGACGCCTGGTACATATTGGAAGACAATCTGCGCGTGCCTTCGGGCGCTTCCTATCCCATGATCGCGCGCGAGCTTTGCCGCCGCGTTTCGCCGGATACCTTCCATGCGAATCACGTCTCGGACAACCGCGACTACGCGGAGCTCCTGCGCGAGACGATGGACAACGTCAATACGGGCGGGCTCAACGTCATCCTCTCCCCGGGCAGATACAATGCGGCTTACTTCGAACATTCCTTCCTCGCCGAGCGGACCGGTTCCGTCCTTTCCACGGGGAGAGATCTCGTGGTGCTCAACGATACGCTCTATTATGTGGGCAAGAACGGAAGAAAACAGCGCGTGGGGGCGCTCTATCGCCGCATTTCGGACGAATATCTCGACCCGCTGCACGGCAACCCGCAGTCCCTGATCGGCATTCCCGATCTGTATGAAGTGTACCGCAAGGGAAACGTCGGACTTCTGAACGCGATGGGAAACGGCGTCGCGGACGACAAGGGCATCTATTATTTCGTGCCGAAGATGATCTCCTATTATCTTGGCGAAGAGCCGATCCTGCACAACGCGCCGACCTATCTCTGCTTTTACGAGGAGGACAGAAACTACACGCTCGCAAATTTCGACAAACTCGTCATCAAGGACGTGGCGGAGGCGGGCGGTTACGGCGTCGTGTTCGGCAGCAAACTCACCAAAGAGGAAAAGGAGGCGTTCAAGCAGAAGCTCATCGCCGAGCCGCGCCGCTTCATCTCGCAGGAAGTCATCGATTTCCAGGATATCGACATTCTGGAGGGCGGGCAGCGCCTGCCGCGCAAGGCGGACCTGCGCGCGTTCGTGCTGACGGGTGAGACCGTCAAGGTGTGGAAGAGCGGGCTGACGCGTTTCTCGCGCAATCCCGATTCGTTCATCGTCAATTCGTCGCAAGGAGGAGGGTTCAAAGACACATGGGTGTTATCACGGTAGAAAAGATCGATCAGCTCTGGTGGATGGGGCGCTATACGGAGCGCGTCTATACGACCATCCGCAAGTTCATTTTAAGTTACGATTACATGATCGACGGGGACGAAAATTTTTACGCAGACGTATGCGGCAAGCTCGGCATCCCCAACACTTACAAAGACGCGGAGGACTTTCTGACGCGGTATCCCTTCGACGAGGAAGACCCGAACTCCATCGTTTCCAACCTCAACCGCGCGCTGGACAACGCGATGATCTTGCGCGAGGTGATCGGCTCGGAGACGCTCGGTTATCTGTATCTTGCAATGTACGACATGAAGAAGGCGGCTCTGGACGGCGCGCCTCTCGTCGATCTGCAGTTCGTGCTCGATCACATCCTCGCCTTCTGGGGCTGCATCGAGGAGAACGTGTACAACGAAGAGATCAGGAACATCGCCCGCGCGGGCAAGCGTCGGGAAAGTTTCGATCTTCTCCTGCGGGAGGGAAAGGCGTCCCCGCGCGAGCTGGAGGCGGCGTGGAACAGGCTGAAGGCGCGGCTCGACCGTTCGCCGATCACTTACGATGCGGACATTTTCGATACGCTGCACGAAATCATCCTGAGCGAGCCCGTCAACTACCGCAACGCGCTCGAGCTTTTGGGTAAACTTTTGGAAGAACACGTATGAGCGTCTATCGTTATCGCTATGAGATGCGGATCTCTTTCGGGGGTCCCGTCACAAATCACAGTTTCAAAATTAAGTGCCTGCCGCAGGACAATTGCCGTCAGAAGATATTATCCTGCCTTTGGGAAGTGGAGCCGGACGTGCCCCTCAAGGTCTATCGCGATTGGGCGGGGAATGCGGAGGCGCACGGATTCGTCTCCGACCCGCACGAAGTTTTTTCGTTTACGGTGAGCGGCGAGGCGGAGACGGCGAACGACATTTGCGAGAGCAAGGGCGACGCCTCTCCCGTCTATCGCTACGAAACGCCGCTGACGGCGGCGGGCGAAGGGCTGAAAGCGTTTTTTGCCGCGCAGGGCGTCCGTCCGGACGCGCCATACGATGCGGCGCTTGCGCTCATGCATGCGACGCACGGCGCGCTTCGATATGAGAAGGGCGAGACGGACGTCGCCACGAGCGCGGAAGAGGCGTTTGAGCGGGGCAGCGGCGTCTGTCAGGACTATGCGCACGTCATGCTTGCGCTCTGCCGCCTGGCGGGGCTGCCTTCGAAATACGTCGTAGGCTTTATTCCGGGGGAGGGCGAGAGCCATGCGTGGGTCGAGGTGCAGTGCCGCGGCTATTGGTACGGATTCGACCCGACGAACGATCTGCTCGTCTCGGACGGCTACATTAAAATTTCGGAAGGCAGAGATTTTTCTGACACGGAGATCAACCGCGGATGCTTCCGCGGCGCGGTCTCTCAGGAAAAGCAGATCTGCGTCCTTGTGGAAAAGAGTTGAGAGATGAAATCATGAACGAAAGAATTGAAAGCATTGTCGCCATGAAACTTCCTGCGGAGGAGTCCGTACGGATTTTCAGGCACAGACTCACGGCAAATGCGCGGAAACGTCTTCCGCGCATTGCGATCGTCACGGGCATTCACGGCGACGAACTGGAGGGGCAGTTCGTCTGTTACGAAGTGATCTCCCGCATCAAGGCGCATCCGGAATGCCTCTCGGGGACGGTGGACGTCTATCCCGCCCTCAATCCGCTCGGCATCGACACGCTCACGCGCGGCATCCCGGGTTTCGATCTCGACATGAACCGCACCTTCCCGGGCGACGTCAACGGGGCGGTGACCGAACAGATCGCGGCGAAGATCATCGTCGATCTGACGGGGAGCGATCTCGTCGTAGACATCCACGCGAGCAACCTCTTTCTGCGGGAGATCCCGCAGATCCGCATCAGCGAGAGCACGGAACCCGCGCTCATGCCGTATGCGAAATTGCTGAACGTGGATTTCGTCTGGATACACGCCGCCGCGACGGTACTCGAGTCCACGCTCGCCCATTCGCTCAACAGCATCGGGACGAAGACGCTCGTCGTCGAGATGGGCGTAGGCATGCGCGTGACGCAGGAATACGCGCATCAGCTGACGGATGGCATTTTCAACGCCATGAAGGCGCTCGGCATCTGGACGGGAGAGGTCGCGCCCGTGCGCTCTCCCATGATCTCCGCCGCGCACGAAGTGGAATTCCTCAACGCCCCGTGCTGCGGTCTGTTCGTTCCGGGCGTGGAGCATCTGCACCGCATGAAGGCGGGAGAGGCGGTCGGCAGCATTCTCGACCCGCTCAAGGGGACGGAAGTCGTAAAAATTCTCGCGCCCTGCGACGGGCTCCTGTTCACCCTTCGGGAATATCCGATCGTGGACGAGGGCTCCCTGATCGCGCGCATTCTGAGGGATTGAAATGGAACGCATCAAGATTTTTGAACTGAAGAGTTTGTACCGCGAGAGCATGAAGGTGTACGGCTTCCGCTTCGGCGAGGGAGAAAAGACGGTCTGTATCGTCGGAGCGATGCGCGGCAACGAAGTGCAGCAGATGTATATCTGTTCGCAGCTCGTGAAGGCGCTCGGCAAAGCGGAGCGCGCGGGCAAGATCGAAAAGGGGAAGAGCATTCTCGTCCTGCCCAACATCAACACCTATTCCATGAACATCGAAAAGCGGTTCTGGCCGACGGACAACACGGACATCAACCGCATGTTCCCCGGGTATTCCCTGGGTGAGACCACGCAGCGCGTGGCGGCGGGCGTGTTTGAAGAGATCAAAGATTATCGCTATGGCATACAGTTCGCCTCCTTTTACATTCCGGGCATGTTTGAGCCGCACGTCAAAGTCATGGAGACGGGGTACGAGGACGTCGAGACGGCGAAGCTTTTCGGGCTTCCCTATGTGGTGATACGCCATCCCCGCCCCTACGACACGGCGACCCTCAATTACAACTGGCAGATCTGGGACACCAAGGCATTTTCTCTGTATGCGAACCGCACCGACCGCGTCGACGAGACGAACGCGCGGCGCATGGTGAAGAGCGTGTTTTCCTTCCTCGGCAGCCTCGGCATCGTCAGGTGCGCGGCGAAGGGAGTGCGTTCGCGGGTGGTGCGGGACGACTCGTTCGTCGCCGTCAAGTCCGCCTGCGGGGGCGTCCTCTTGCGCCTTGCCAAGACGGAAGAGACCGTGCGGCAGGATCAGGTGCTCGCTCGGATATCCGATTCCTTTACGGGCGAAATTTTGCAGACGCTGACCGCGCCCTGCGACGGCAAAGTGTTTTTCGTACACAACGAGCCCCTCGTCCATGAGGGAACGGTGGCATATCGTATCATGCCGGGCGAAGAATGAAGACGGCTTTTATCGAGATTGCGCTTTTGTCATGTAAAATAAAAAATTATGAACAGGGAGATAACTATGGAGCACGGACGCACGGCGGGAATGCTGTTTCCCGTCACCGCATTGCCTTCGCCTTACGGCGTGGGAACGCTCGGCAAGGCGGCATATGATTTCATTGATTTTCTGCATCGGAGCAAGATCGGCGTATGGCAGATCTTGCCCCTCCTTCCCACGAATTACGGCGACAGTCCCTATCAGTCCTGCTGCGCGAGCGCGCTCAACTACTATTTCATCGACTTTGAACTGCTGCGCGAAGAGGGGCTTTTGCAGAGAGAGGACTATGCGTCCATCGACTGGGGAAGCGACCCCCGCCGCGTCGATTACGGCAAGCTGTTTTTGCACAAGGCGGAGGTGCTGCGAAAGGCGTTTTCGAATTTTGACCGTCGGGACGAGACGTTTCAGACGCTGTTGAAGGAGGGGACGTACCGTGATTTTGCGATATTCATGACGCTCAAAGGCATGCATGGCAACAGGGCGTGGCAGGAATGGCCGAAGGAATATCGCGTCTATAACGAGGAGACCGTTTCCCGATTTGAGCGGGATCATGAGGAAGACGTCCTTTTCTGGCAGTTTACGCAGTTCCTCTTTCTGCGTCAGTGGGACGCGATGAAGGCGTACGCGGCGAAAAACGGCGTCTCGATCATGGGTGACATGCCGCTATATATCGCATACGACAGCGTGGAAGTCTGGAAGTACGGAAGCAAGCTCTTCCGCCTGGACGAAGACAAAAATCCCGTCCTCGTCGCGGGCGTCCCTCCCGACGCGTTCTCGGACGAGGGGCAGCTCTGGGGCAATCCCGTCTACGACTGGGAAAAGATGAAGAGAGACGGCTATGCCTGGTGGAAGGCGCGCATTTTGTATGCGTTCCGCTTCTTCGATATCCTGCGCATCGATCATTTCAGGGGATTTGACCGCTACTACGCGATTCCCGCGGAGAGCGAGACGGCAAAAAACGGCAGGTGGGAAGACGGCCCGAAGGCGGCGCTCTTTGCGGATCTGCTCGAAAAAAACATCGTGGCGGAGGATCTCGGCGTCATCGACGAGGGCGTGGTGAAGCTCATGAAGGACGTCGGTTATCCCGGCATGAAGATCATCGAATTCGCCTTCGACGGCAATCCGAACAACGAGCACCTGCCGAGCAATTATACGAAAAACTTTGTGGCGTACACGGGAACGCACGACAACACGCCCCTTCGGCAGTACATCGACGATTTGTCTGCGGAGCGGCTGGCGGTGTTCAAGAAGAAACTGCGCGAGGAGTGCAGGAAGGCGGGCGTCCGCGCGCGCACGGACACCGTCGAGGCGATCTGCCGCAGCGTGGTGAGGCTCCTGTTTGCGAGCGTGGCGGATACCGTCATCGTGCCGATGGGCGACCTGCTCGCCCGCGGGGAGGAGGCGCGCATCAATCATCCTTCGATCGTGTCTCCCGCGAACTGGTCCTATCGCTATCTTGCGGAGGAGTTCACGCCCGCGCTCGCAAGGCGGCTGAGTAAACTGGCGGAGGAATCGAAAAGAAGTTAGAGGTAATTCTTTTCCGGGAAAGGGAGAAACAACAGGGATATTTTCCGAAAACGGGCAGATTTTGTTTTCGAAATCCAGAAAAGGAGCGGCGTACAGCCGCTCTTTTTCAAAGCAGAGACAGACAAAGAAAGGCAAACAAGGGGGAAAATATAAAACAGGAGACGGGCAGAATTTTTCTGTGTGCCGCGCATAGGCGTTTTGACGAGCGCAAAAATGCCCTTGCCGCGCCGCTTTCATTCTTTCACAAAGGCAAGAAAGACGTCCAAACCGTCGCATCATTCAAAAGGACAAACAAAAAAACGGCGCGAATGCGCCGTTTTTTGCCTTCAATGTCAATAATTCAGATGCGCTCTACGTTGATGAGGGAGGAGTTGCCGCTCTTGCCGTTCGGCGTGCCGCCCGTGATGACGACCACGTCTCCGGGCTTGACGAGCCCCGATTCGATCGCCGCGCGCTTCGCAAAGTGGAACAGAACGTCGACGGAGTAGAATTCTTCGCTCATGACGGGAATGACGCCCCAGCTGAGCGCGAGTTGCTGATAGGCGCGCGGATCGGTGGTCATGCCGATGATGTCGATCATGGGGCGGAAGCGGGAGACCATGCGCGCCGTGCCGCCCGTCCGCGTGCAGACGACGATGCACTTTGCGCCGATGTCCTGCGCCATAGTGCAGGCGGAGTGCGAAAGCGCTTCGTTCAGATTTCTGATTTCATAAGCAGACTCGTCGAGGGACTCGATGTACTGGGTGTTCTTTTCCGCCTGGACGCAGATCCTCGACATTGCCTCGACGGCTTTGACGGGGTAGAGTCCTGCCGCCGTCTCACCCGAGAGCATGACCGCGGAGGAACCGTCGTAGACGGCGTTCGCGACGTCCGAAATTTCCGCACGGGTGGGGCGGGGCTGTTTGATCATGGATTCGAGCATCTCCGTTGCGGTGATGACGCGCTTGCCTTTCTTGCGGCAGGTGGAAATGATGTATTTCTGAATGTCGGGGAGCTCTTCGAAGGGGATTTCCACGCCGAGATCGCCGCGGGCGACCATGACGCCCTGCGCCTCGTCGATGATCTCTTCGAGGTTGTTGACGCCCGAGCGGTTCTCGATCTTGGCGATGAGGTCGATGTCTTTGCCGCCGATCGAATCGATGAAGTTTCTCACGTCGATCAGGTCCTGCGCTTTGGAGACGAACGAGCAGGCAATGAATTCGACGCCCTGCTCCACGCCGAAGGCGATGTCCTTCTTGTCCTGCTCGGAGAGGTATTCCATGTGCAGGTCTTTGTCGGGGAAGAACATGGATTTGTGGTCGGAAGTTTCGCCGCCGATGAGCACTTTCGTGACGACGTTCGGCTTTTCGACTTTGATGACTTCGAACACGATGAGGCCGTTGTTCAGGAGGATCTTGTCGCCGACGTTCATCTCCTCGCAGATGCCCTCGTAGGAAACCGCGACCCTCGTCTCGTCACCCACGATCTGTTCCGTCGTGAAGGTGAACGTCGCGCCCTTTTTCAGCGTGACTTTCTTGTCGCGGAAGGTGCGGATGCGGAATTCAGGCCCTTTGGTGTCGAGCATGATGGGCAGGGGGATCTTGCGCGTTTCCCGAATGTGCTTGATGATCTCGATTTTCTTGGCGTGATCCTCGTGCGTGCCGTGGGAGAAATTCAGTCTCGCCACGTTCATGCCCGCGTCGTAGAGCGCGGAAATGACTTCTTCTTTCTCGCTCGCAGGTCCGAGCGTACAGATGATTTTTGTCTTTTTCATGATCGACCTTCCTTATCATAGATTGTATTGCACTTATTGTACCTTTTTTTCATAAAATAATCAAGATGTTTTTGAAAAATAATTGAAAAACTTATGAGAGAGCCGCCGTTCTTTTTCCGCGCGGCGAGAAATCGTTTGACGGGCGGGCGGGGTTGTGGTATAATGCGTGAGGTTGAGATAATCATACGGTCGCGGCACCTTTACGGGTGATGAGGAAAGTCCGAGCACCATAGGGCAGGATGCCTGCTAACGGCAGGTGGAGGCGACTTTAAGGAAAGTGCAACAGAAATAAACCGCATTCTTTTGAATGCAAGGGTGGAAAGGCGAGGCAAGAGCTCACCGACGCCCCGGAGACGGGGCGTGCCATGTAAACCCCATCCGGTGCAAGATTGGGAATTTGCCATACGGGTTGCCCGCCCGGCAAATTCCGTGAATATCGCTGGAGCCTGCCGGTGACGGCAGGCGTAGATAAATGACCGTACACGACAGAACTCGGCTTACAGATTATCTCAACTTTCCGGCACACCCCGCCGCGCGGCTCTCCGCGCGGCGTCTTTTTTCGTCCGAAGGGGAAGGGAGCCGCTTTTTTTCTCGGCCGCGGGGCGGGAAAGGTTTTTTCGCATCGGGGCAGCCCGAAAGAAAAAGCCTGCGCCGAAGCGGTTGTCAAAACGCGGCGGTGCGCGCAAATTCGCGAAAATTTTACAAAAAAAACCTTTCAATTTCGACAGGAATGTGCTATAATACAAAAAGTATAAGGAGATATCTATGAATCTGCTCAACCCGCATTTTACGATCTTCGGATTTGAAATATATTACTATGGCGTCATCATCGTGACGGGCATGATTTTGGCGACCGTGCTCTCCGCCGTCCTGATGCGCCGCAGGAACATCTCTTCCGATCTGATCTATACGTTCTTCATCGTCTGCATTCCGACGGCGCTCGTCTGCGCCCGCATCTATTATTGCGTGTTCTACTACGACGGCTGGGAGAAGATCACGCGGCTCCTTGAATTCCGCGACGGCGGGCTCGCCGTGTACGGCGGACTCATCGGCGGCATCGGGAGCGGCATCATCGTCTGCCTCGTCAAGAAGATCCCGCTCTCCCGCCCCGCGGATTGCGTGTTCCCGAACATCTGCCTCGCGCAGGCGATCGGCAGGTGGGGCAATTTCGTCAATCAGGAGGCTTACGGCAATCTCGTCGAGAATCCTTCCTGGCAGTGGTTTCCCTACGCCGTGCACATCGACGGCAAGTGGTATCAGGCGACCTTCTTCTATGAGAGCTCGCTGAATTTCATCTGCTGGGTGGGGCTCTTTATCCTGGCGTGGAAATTCGTCAAAAAGCCGAACGGGATCGTCGCGTTCGCCTGGCTCGCGTGCTGCGGGCTGGTGCGCGTGTTCGTGGAGGGGCTGCGCTCGGACAGCCTGTACTGGGGTCCCTTCCGCGTTTCACAGCTTCTGGCGGGCATCATTCTCGTCGTCGGCGTCGGCATGATCGCGTTCCTGCTCCTTCGCAACAGGAAGAAGGAGGGCTGCCTCGTCGGCTCGCTTCGGGGAGATCCTTACGGCATCACCGAATTCATCAGGAACGACAAGGACGACGTGCCGGACA
Source organism: uncultured Clostridia bacterium (assembly GCA_944342055.1). Taxonomy (GTDB): domain Bacteria; phylum Bacillota; class Clostridia; order Christensenellales; family Borkfalkiaceae; genus RGIG8762. Next base: position 12,246 of record CALVME010000051.1, read on the forward strand.
AAAAGATCAACGCGATGCGCCATCTCTACGAAAAAGAGGGGACGCAGGGCGATACAAAAGCGGCGCAAGGGCAAGGAGGGAAAACTGAGCTGCCTTGCGGGCAGCCGGACGAAAACGACAAGCCGCATGGCGGAGAGAAGGACGATTAAGGAGGCTTACATGTTCAAGGCAAAGAAGGAGCTTGCGGCTTGCAAGGCGGAATATGAAGCGCAGCTCGCCAAACAGCGCGAGGCGATCGAGTCTTTGACGGAGCGCAACCGCGCCGTGGAGGCGGAACTGAGCGCGTACCGCGCGAAGGAGAAGGCGATCGCCGATTCCCTGATCGCGGCGAGCGCACAGCGGGAGGCGATGGCGATCCGCGAGGCGGAGATCGAGAACGCGTCGGAGCGGAGCAACGCCCTTCTGGCGCAGAAGTGCCGCGCCCTTTTGGATTCTCTTTTGCAAAAATATCCCGAAGAGGGGGACGTAAAGCAGTTCGAGGCGTTTGTCTCCGAACTGGAAGCCACGCTCTCCGAGGACTGCCTTTCCGAGCCCGAGGAGGGGAACATCTCTTCCGATGAGCTCGCAAATCCCAAAAAAGATCTCGCATCGCTCTGCAAAGAGCTTGGAGTAATGGAATAATGGTGTATTGCTTTCTGATTTTCGGCTTGCTCGCCTTCGATCTTCTGACCAAGGCGCTCGCCGACGCATTCTCTGTTCACGTCGCGCTCATCCCGCGATTTCTGGAGCTGAACATCACTTACAACAGGGGCGCGGCGTTTTCCTGGCTTTCGGACAAGTCGTGGTCGCAGGCGTTCTTCATCGGACTGAGCGCGGTGATCTGCATCGCGTTTGTGATCGCGCTCGTCAAACTTCCCAAGACAAAGCGGGTGGCGAAGCTGAGTTTTTCCTTCCTGCTCGCAGGGGCGCTCGGGAACATGGTCGACCGCATCGCGTTCAATTACGTCAGAGACTTCGTCGATTTCCCATGGTTCGCCAATTGCAATTTTGCGGACTTTTTCATCACGGCGGGGTGCATTCTCCTGTTTGTACACATCTTGTTTTTGGATGAAGACGCATTGTTCCGCAAGAAGAAAGAGGACGCATGACCGATCGCTGTTTTGTTGCGGAGGAACCGCATAAGCGCGTGGACGTCTTTCTCTGCGGCGAGACGGAACTCACGCGTTCCGCCGTCAAAAAACTCATCGACGAGGGAAACGTGACGGTGAACGGCGAGACGGTCAAGGCGGGAAGGGAGATCAGAGCGGGGGACGTGATCAGTCTCTCTCTGCCCGAACCGAAGGAGCTTTCCGTCCGCCCCGAAAACATTCCTCTCGACATCGTCTGGCAGGATGAGGACATCGCGGTGGTGAACAAACCGCAGGGCATGACGGTGCACATGGGGAACGGCAATACGGACGGCACCCTCGTCAACGCGCTTCTGTATCACCTCGATTCGCTTTCGGGCATCAACGGCGTCATCCGCCCGGGGATCGTGCATCGGATCGACAAGGACACTTCCGGGCTTTTGGTGGTCGCAAAGAACGACAAGGCGCACGTCTCGCTCTCCCGACAGATCGCGGAAAAGACTTGCCGCAGGACGTATTACGCCCTATTGGAGGGACGCGTCAGGGAGGATAGCGGCAGGATCGAGACCTTCATCGGCAGGAGCCCGTCGGACAGGACGAAGATGGCGGTCGTGCCGGAGGGAAAGGGCAAGCGTGCGGTGACCGATTTTTGCGTGGTGAAGAGGTATCGCGGCTACACCCTCATGCGCTTCGATCTGCAGACGGGGCGCACCCATCAGATACGCGTCCACGCGAAGCATATGGGGCATCCCGTGGTGGGGGATCCCGTCTACGGATACAAAAATCAGAAATTCGATCTGAAGGGGCAGCTGTTGCATGCCGCCGCACTCACGCTGCGGCACCCGACGACGGGGGAGACGCTGACCTTCGAGGCGCCGCTCCCCGATTATTTCGAAAAAGTGTTGGCAGGTTTGGAAGATGAATGAATTGGTTTTGATGGACGCAAACGCCATGGACCGCACGCTCACGCGGCTGGTGCATGAGATCGTGGAGCGCAACCGCGGTACGGAAAACGTGGCTCTGCTCGGCATCCGCACGCGCGGCGTCTATCTCGCGCGCCGCGTGGCAAAGAAACTTTGCGAGCTGGAAGGGCGTGAAGTGCCGCTCGGCGAATTGGACATCACGCTGTATCGCGACGATCTGTTCGACGGTTGCGACGCGGTGTATCGCGGCTCGCGCGTGGAATTTCCCGTGGACGGGAAGGACGTGGTGCTGTGCGACGACGTGCTCTACACGGGCAGGACGGCGCGCAGCGCGATCGCGGCGGTGCTCGCGCTCGGGCGGCCGAAGAGCATTCAGCTGCTCATCCTCGTCGACCGAGGGCACAGGGAGCTTCCCTTTCAGTCCGACTATACGGGCAAGAACGTGCCGACTTCGCGCGCGGAGCGCGTCGTGGTGCATTGCGCGGAGTGCGACGGGGAGGACAGCGTGCGGCTCATCCGCTAAATTTTTGCAAAGGCTTTCAAAGAGAGAGCCTTTTTTCTTTACAATTTCCGCAAAAAACCTTATAATGCAGGTATGTTGAAAATTTGCGCCGTGGAGCGCGGCGGCGTCGGAGCAAAATTGCATCTGAAGAAGGGAGACGAGGTCGTCTCCTTCGACGGTTATCCCGCGTTGGACGAGATGGACTATCTCTACGCGGACAGCCGCCCCTCCTTTGCGATGGAAGTGCGCAGAGGGGAAGAGACCTTCCGCCTCGACGTGGAAAAGGACGAAGAGGATTCGCTCCGCCTCCGCTTCGAGGGGAACGACGCCATCCGCACCTGTCACAATCATTGTATCTTCTGCTTTGTCGATCAGATGCCGAAGGGCATGCGCGAGAGTCTGTACGTCAAGGACGACGACTACACGATGAGCTTTGCCTGCGGCAATTTCGTCACGCTGACCAACCTGTCCGAGGAAGATCTGGCGCGCATCATACGACTCAGACTGTCGCCGCTGTATGTCTCCGTTCACACCATGACGCCCGAGCTTCGCTGTGAGCTTCTGCGCAATCGGTTCGCGGGCAAGATCGTCGGACAGATCGACGCGCTCGCAAAGGCGGGCATCGTCATCCACGCGCAGGCGGTCGTCGTGCCCGGCAAGAACGATTTCGAAGACCTGGGGGCGACGGCGCGCAAGCTGTTTTCCTACTATCCGCAGGTCAAGGATTTTGCGGTGGTGCCGACGGGACTGACGAAGTATCGGGAGGGGCTGACGGAGATCCCCGACGTGGACGGCGATTATGCGGCGAGGTTTCTGGACTATACGGACGCGCTCAATGAAGAGTTCGGCGCCAACTTCGTGCTCGCCGCCGACGAGTATTACATCAAAGCGGGAAGAAAGATGAAGCCCGCCTCCTTTTACGGAGATTTTGAACAGATCGAAAACGGAATCGGCATGACCGCGAAATTCACCTCGGAATTTTTTGAGGCGCTCTCCGACGCGAAACTGCCTAGGCGCAAGCGCACGCTCTGTATCTGCGGGACGAGTGCGGGGCCGATCGTGCAGGAACTCTGCGATGCGGCGAATGCGCGCGTCGAGGGGCTGGAGGCGCGCGCCCTCGTCGTAAAAAACGATTTCTTCGGGGAGACGGTGACCTGTACGGGACTTTTGACGGGCAGAGACATTCTGTGTGCACTGCAGGAAGCGAAGGGCAGTTACGACGAAGTGTTGCTCCCCGCCAACACCATGCGCGAATTTGAAGAAGTATTTCTCTGCGGCATGACGCTCAAAGAGCTCAGGCGGCAGCTCGGTTTTAAGAACATACGCGTCAATCGGGAGGGAGGCGAAGGATTTTACCGCCTGCTCTCCACCTTAAAGTGAGGATTATCTATGGCAAACCCTTTGATAGCGATCGTCGGCCGCCCGAACGTGGGCAAGAGCACTTTTTTCAATAAAGTCGCCGGCAAGAAACTTTCGATCACCGAAGACAAACCGGGCGTGACGCGCGACCGCCTGTACGCGGATGCGGAATGGGCGGGCAAGCGCTTTACCATCGTGGACACGGGCGGGATCGAACTCAAATCGGAAGATACGATGTGGCGGGAGATCTATCGCCAGGCGGAAGTCGCCATCGAGACGGCGGACGTCATCCTGTTCATGACGGACGGCAAGGAGGGCGTGACGAGCAACGACTACGACGTCGCCGACATGCTCCGTCGCAGCCGCAAGCCCGTCCTTCTCGTGGTGAATAAGATCGACAACTATGCGCCCGACAAGATATTCGAGTATTATGCGCTCGGCCTGGGCGAGCCGTATGCGGTCTCCGCGGAACATTCGCAGGGCATCGGCGACGTGCTCGACGCCGCAGTCGCACGCTTCCCCGAGGGACAGGAAGAGGATACCGATTCCCTCAAGATCGCCGTGGTCGGCAAACCGAATGCGGGCAAATCCAGCCTCGTCAACCGACTGCTCGGCTTCGAACGCTCGATCGTCACCGACATCGCGGGGACGACGCGCGACGCCGTCGATACGACGTTTGAGGCGAACGGCAAAAAATATACGATCATCGATACGGCGGGCATCCGCAGGAAGCGCTCCGTCGAGGAGGGCGTCGAGTACTATTCCGTCATGCGCGCCTTCGACGCGGTGCGCCGCGCGGACGTCTGTCTGCTCGTGGTGGACAGCAGCGAAGGGCTGACCGAGCAGGACGTGCGCATCATCGGCTACGTCCACGAACAGGGCAAGCCTTCTGTCGTCGTCATGAATAAGTGGGACGTCATCGAAAAGGACACCTACACCGTCAACACCTTCGAAAAGAAGCTCAAGCAAGACCTGAAATTCATGGATTACTACCGCTCCGTTTACGTCTCCGCCAAGACGGGACTGCGCGCGGACAAGATCCTGACGGCGGCGGAGGAAGTGTATCGCAACGCCTCCTTCCGCATCCCCACGGGCGCGCTCAACGATCTTCTGATGGACGCGTTCCGCCAGGCGGAGCCGCCTTCGTTCAACGGCAAGCGATTGAAACTTTACTACGCCTCGCAAGTCTCGGTGCGCCCGCCCTTCTTCGTGCTCTTCGTCAACGACGAAAAACTCCTGCACTTCTCTTACGAGCGCTACCTTGAAAACGTCATTCGCGACGCATACGATTTTTCGGGTACGCCCATACGCATCTCCGTGCGCAACAAGAAGGAGGACTGAATGGAATATTCTTTTTCCGATCTGTGGTATTGGCTGATCTTGATCGCCGTCTGCTCATATTTCATCGGCTGTTTCAATTTCGCGGTGCTCATTTCCAAGTGCAAGCACAAGGACGTGCGCAAGATGGGAAGCGGCAACCCGGGGACCATGAACATGACGCGGGAATTCGGGCTCGGAATCGGCGCGCTTACCCTCCTCTGCGACGCGCTCAAGGGCGGGGTTCCGCTTCTGATCTGTCACTTTGTGTTCCGCGGTTCGGTGTTTGCGGGCACGCAGATCGCCGTCTCCGACTTCATGCGCTACTATGCGGGCTTCTTCGTCATCATCGGGCATATCTATCCCGTCACCATGCATTTCAAGGGCGGCAAGGGGATCGCTTCCACGATCGGCATCATCGTGTTCGGGCTTTCCGTGGAAGTCTGGTGGGCGATTTTTCCCATATTGTTCGTGTACGGCATTTCGATCATCGCCTACATCGCGCTCACGGAGTGGGGCTCTATGGGTTCTCTCTACGCCGTCTCCGTCGGCATGGTCGTGCAGGGCATCGTCTATTGGGTGCGCTATCAGGATTGCCTGAGCAACGGCTGGGTGATCGGCATGCTGCTGTTGCTGTTTGCCTTCTGCGCGGTGACCTGGTTCGCGCACCGCGCGAACATTGCGCGGCTGCTCTCGGGCGAGGAACACCATACCACCGTCATCAAAAAGAAGAAAAAGGACGCCTGAGCGTCCTTTTTGCATAGACGGAGGGAAACGCGGCAAACTTGTGATATGACAAATGACGGGACAAAGCCGCGCCTTTCGACGTTGGGGCTCATGTTTTGGACGGTCTCCTTTTTCGGGTGGGCGTACGAAAAACTGTATTTCTTTTTCTTTGTGGACGGGACTTCCGATCGCGGATTTCTGACGCTTCCGTTTTGTACGATCTACGGCACGACCGTTTTGCTTGCATATTTTTTGTTGGGAACGCCGCGCCGCCCTCGCCTTTTTCCGCATCGGAGTGTTGTCCTGCGCGTCGGGGGATATTTTGTCGCCGCGTCACTCTGTGCGGCGGCCGCGGAGCTTGTGTTCGGTGCGCTGTTCGATCTGTTGGGCGCGCCGCTCTGGTCTTACGCCGCGCACCCCGCGAACTTCGGAGGATACGTCGCCCTCGCGCCGTCTCTGCTTTGGGGAGCGCTCATCACCCTCGCTATGGGTACGGCGTTCGAACCGCTCGCGCGGGTGTACGGAGCGATCCCGCGCTTTGTCTCCTCGCTCTTCTTATGGACGGTCACGCTCTGCGCGGCGGCGGACGCTGTATGGAATTTCTGGTATTTCTTCTCCTTTGGGGCGCATTTTGCGCTTTTCTGAGCGCGTCGCGCTTGACGATCTGTTCGCTGCTTTCAATTTCGTTTCGGGCAGAAAAATGGCGCGAAACGGTTGACTTTTTCCTCGGATTTTTGTAAAATAATGGCAAACCCATGGGGGAGTAGCGGGCGCGATATGCGTAGCAAGTCAACATGCTGACCGATCGGTCTGGATTGCTTTCATCTGCGAGACTCATGTATGGTGGCTTTTTGCCGTACATGGAGTCTTTTTTATTTGGTACGGCATCGCCGTATTTTTTTATGTTTGCGGCAAGAAGGGCAAGACTCCGACATAAGTACAAGTAGGTGGTTTTATGGATTTCTGGTTTTTCTTCAACAGTGTTCTGCTCGGCGTCGGGCTCGCCATGGACGCATTTTCCGTCTCGCTTGCGAACGGATTGCACGAACCGCACATGAAAAAGCGGAGAATGTTTCTGATCTCCGGTACGTTTGCCTTCTTTCAGGCGCTCATGCCCATGGCGGGCTGGATATGTGTACATACCGTCCTTGAAAAGTTTGAAGCGTTCGAAAAGTTCATTCCCTGGATCGCGCTCGCCCTGCTCGCGTGGATCGGCGGAAAAATGCTCTTTGAAGGCATCCGCGATCGCGAAGAGGAGCAAAAACCGGAACAGACGCTCGGGCTCTGGGCACTCTTCGTGCAGGGCGTGGCGACTTCCATCGACGCGCTTTCGGTCGGATTCACGATTGCGGATTACGGGGCGGAGCGCGCGCTCGTGTGCGCGCTCATCATCGCCGCGGTGACGCTCGGCATCTGCTTCGGCGGACTCGCCATCGGCAAAAAATTCGGCACGAAACTGTCGAACAAAGCGTCCATCCTCGGCGGCGTCATTCTGATCGCGATCGGGCTTGAAATATTTTTCAGCGGTCTTTTGTAAAAAGGTCTTGAAAGGCGGGACAATTTGTGTTACAATGCCGACAAGGAGAAGGAAACGATGATCACACATTCGGAAGGATTTGTATGCAAAGTCTGCGGCAAGAAGATCGGCGCGGAGGGCGGCGGCACGCAAAACCGCAACCATTGTCCGAACTGCCTTTCCAGCCTGCACCTCGACAACGAGCCCGGCGACAGGGCGGCGGATTGCGGCGGCGTGATGGAGGCGGTCGCCGTCTGGGTGAGAAAGGGCGGAGAATGGGCGTTGCTCCATCGCTGCAAGCGCTGCGGCGCGTTTTCGTCCAACCGCATCGCGGCGGACGACAACCCAATCGAACTGATTTCGCTTGCGGTGCGGCCGCTCGCCAACCCTCCCTTCCCTCTGGGCAGACTGGAGGACGAGCTGAAGGCGTTTCGCCGTTCGGTCGGGGAGGAAGAAGAGTAATCTTGCGGTGCTGAGCGCCGCTTCGGTTTTAGTTGCATCAAACACGAAGGGACAGAGGGGGAAAGATGAGAATACAGTTTATCGGCGCGACGCACGAAGTCACGGGGAGCTGCACGCTGCTGGAGGTCAATCAGAGATACTTTATGGTGGACTGCGGCATGGAACAGGGCAGAGACGTGTTTCAGAACATCGATCTGCCCGTCGAGGCGAGCCGCATCGATGCGGTGTTTCTGACGCACGCACACATAGATCACTCGGGTATGCTGCCCAAACTTTACAAAGACGGGTTCCGCGGCAGGATCTATGCGACGGACGTTACCTGCGATCTTTGCGACATCATGCTGCGCGATTCCGCGCACATTCAGGAGTCGGAAGCGCAGTGGCGCTCCAGGAAGGCGGAGCGCGCGGGCGTAGAGGGACCGAAGCCCGTCTATGACATGCAGGACGCGATCGGCGCCATTTCGCTCTTCCGCAGATGCAATTACGGAGAGATCGTCTATCCCGCCGAGGGGATCGACCTCAGATTCACGGATATCGGGCATCTGCTCGGCTCCGCCTGCATCGAGCTTTGGCTGACGGAGGGGGAGGTGCGCAGAAAGATCGTCTTCAGCGGCGACGTCGGCAACACCAACCAGCGCATCATCCGCAACCCGCAGCAGGTCGAAGAGACGGACTATCTCGTCATCGAATCGACGTACGGAGACAGATTGCACGACGCGGATCGGAGCAACGTCGTGCCGGAGCTCGCGGGCTGCATTCAAAGGGCGATGGACCGCGGCGGCAATGTGGTCATTCCCTCGTTTGCCGTCGGGCGCACGCAGGAAATGCTCTATGCCATTCGGGAGATCAAGCAAAAGGGGCTGGTCAAGGGACACGACGGATTCCCCGTCTATGTGGACAGTCCGCTCGCCTCGGAGGCGACAGCGATCTTCATGCAGTGCAACCCCGTCTGCTTCGACGACGAGACGCTTGCGCTCATCAGACAGGGCATCAATCCGATCTGGTTTGACGACATCCGCATGACGCAGACGGCGGACGAGTCGAAACTCATCAACTTCACCGAGGAGCCGAAGGTCATCATTTCGGCGAGCGGCATGTGCGAAGCGGGGCGCATCCGCCATCATCTGAAGCACAATCTCTGGAAGGAAAAGAACATCATCCTCTTTGTGGGATATCAGACGGAAGGTTCGCTCGGAAGGCGGCTTTTGGACGGAGAAAAAAAGGTTACGCTCTTCGGCGAAGAGATATCCGTGCATGCGGAGATCTGTTCTCTGCACGGCACGAGCGGTCATGCGGACAGAGACGGACTGTTGCGCTGGGTCGAGGGTTATAAGACGAAGCCAAAGCAGATTTTTGTGAATCACGGCGACGACGCCGCCTGCGAGGCGTTTCAGAATTTGCTTGCGGAACACGGCTATCGAGCCGACGCGCCTTACAGCGGGACGGAGTATGATCTCGCCACGGGCAGGATGACCGTCTATACGGAGGGGAAGGAAGTCGATCGCGTCCGCACTTACAAGGGCAACTCACGCGCGGAAATGATCTTCAACGAACTTGTCGACGAGGCGGAGCGGCTGTTGAAGCTCGTGAAGGAGCGCAGGGGACGGACGAACAAGGACAATGCGAAGCTCACGTCTCAGATTCGCGAACTTTGCGAAAAGTGGCGGGATTGAAAAAGAAACGGCAGATTGCCGTTTCTTTTTTGCGATTGTCTGAAGAAGGATGGCGTCTCGTCCGATGCTCAGAAGAGAGTGCGCGTCAGGAGAAGTTTGCCACGATTGCGGAGAGACCGCCCAATGCGATCACGATGGCGACGATGACGATCACAAGAATGTAGATGCAGAAGTAGGAGCGGGCAAAACTCCTGCGCACGACCTGTCCTCCGTCCAAAGCAAATATGATCAGAAAGATGATGCCGATCACAGGGATGGAAAACAAGATCGTGTAGAGAAAATACGACCAGGCGCCGAGCGGTCTGTATTTATAGGGGAGTTGTTCGATTTCATTTTTTTCGTTTTTCGTCATGACATATTTCTCCTTTTTGTTTTCTATTATGCCATATTTTGCAGGGAATGTCAAGAATGTCTCCCGAAAAGGTCTCCGATCCTTTTCGGGAGCCCTCAGATTTTAGCGCGCAGCGTTGCGGGACGCAAAAAAAAGAAAGAGCGAAGTTTTTCGCTCTTTCCTGGTCGAGGCGACGAGATTCGAACTCACGACTTCAGCGTCCCGAACTCGTCGGGACAAATCCCGCTTTTGCCAAGCCGCGCTTTGCGCCTTGACGCATTGCGCGATTGTCCCTCCTCTTCCCGAAAAGGTCTCCGATCCTTTTCGGGAGCCCTTAGGTTTTAGCGCGCAGCGTTGCGGGACGCAAAAAAAAGAAAGAGCGAAGTTTTTCGCTCTTTCCTGGTCGAGGCGACGAGATTCGAACTCACGACTTCAGCGTCCCGAACGCTGCGCGCTACCAGCTGCGCTACGCCTCGAAGCGGAAACAGCCTGCATCGTTGCAGGCTGCCTTTGGTTGAGGTGACGGGACTTGAACCCACGACCTTTTGGTCCCTAACCAAACGCGCTACCAAGCTGCGCTACACCTCATTGCTCGCTCAAAATGAGCATATCCTATTATAATAAAATATTTCCCTCTGTCAAGCGTTTTGCGGAGTTTTTTGAAAAAAAGACAAAATTTTTTCGGGGAGATTTTTTTGGCGCTCGCTCAGCACGCAAAAACGGGAAAAGAAAAGACCGCTTTGCAAAAAACGGACGGAAAAAGGGACGTTCTCTGCAAAAATCCATAATTTTTTTGCAATTATTTTTTACTTTCCTATTGCAATCTCGGCAAATTTTCTTTATAATGATAATAGCTCAATTTAAGAGTGCAAGTGTGCACTCGTGAAAAAAATAGTGAGGGGTTTTTATGGCTAGTAACGTGAAAGAGCTTTTGGAAAGCGGAAAGACCGCGCTCGGCATCGAGTTCGGCTCGACGAGGATCAAGGCGATTCTCGTGGATGAAAACAACCAGCCCATCGCCTCGGGCGGACACGATTGGGAAAACCGTTACGACGGCGGCATCTGGACGTATACGCTGGAGGATATTTGGGAAGGCGTGCAGGATTGCTATCGGAAGATGGCGCAGGACGTCAAGACGAAGTACGGCGTGACGCTGACCACCATCGGTGCGATCGGTTTCTCCGCCATGATGCACGGCTATATGGTATTCGACAAAGAGGACAAGCTCCTCGTGCCGTTCCGCACCTGGAGAAACAACAATGCGGCGCCCGCCGCCGACGAGCTGACCGCGCTCTTTAATTATCACATTGCCGCGCGTTGGTCCGTCGCGCATCTGTATCAGGCAGTGCTCAACGGCGAACCGCACGTCAAAGATATCGTCTTCCAGACCACGCTCGAAGGTTATGTGCACTGGATGCTGACGGGCGAAAAGGTCATCGGCATCGGCGAGGCTTCCGGCATGTTCCCGATCGACATTGCGACGAAGCAGTATCATCCCAGAATGCTCAAACAGTTTGACGAGCTCCTCGCGCAGAAAGGCGTTTCCTTCAAAGTCGAGGACATTCTGCCCAAGATCTTGCTCGCGGGCGAAGACGCGGGGCATCTGACCGAGGCGGGCGCAAAATTGCTCGATCCTTCCGGCAACCTCAAACCCGGTATCCCGTTCTGCCCGCCCGAAGGCGACGCAGGTACGGGCATGGTCGCGACCAACGCCGTCAAACAGCGCACGGGCAACGTGTCGGCGGGCACGTCCGTCTTTGCGATGATCGTCCTTGAGAAAGAGCTTTCCAAAGCTTATCCCGAGATCGATCTCGTCACCACGCCCGTGGGCGATCTCGTCGGCATGGTGCATTGCAACAACTGCACTTCGGACATCAACGGCTGGGTCGGGCTTTTCGGCGAGTTCGCAAAGCTCGCCGGCGTGGAGATCAGCAAGCCCGCGCTCTACGATATGCTCTATTTCGAATCCGAAAAGGGCGACAAGGATTGCGGCGGACTGCTCTCCTATAACTATGTATCCAATGAGCACATTACGAAAGTGGACGCGGGCAGACCGATGTTTGTCCGTACGCCCGAAAGCAAGTTCACGCTCGCGAACTTCATGCGCGCGCACCTGTTCGCTTCGCTCGGCGTGCTGAAAGTGGGCTGCGACATTATGCTGAAGGAGGAGGGCGTCAAGCTCGACAAGATCACGGGACACGGCGGTCTCTTCAAGACGGAGCGCGTCGGACAGAGCTACCTCGCCGCAGCGATCAACGCGCCCGTCACCGTTATGAAGACGGCGGGAGAGGGCGGCGCCTGGGGTATGGCGATCCTCGCGAATTATCTCGTCACCAAGGAAGAGGGGGAGACGCTGGAAGCGTACCTCGACAATAAGGTCTTCAAAGATCAGGAGGGCGTCACGCTGGCTCCGAATCCCGAAGACGTCGCGGGCTTCGATGCGTTCGGCAAGCGCTATGTGGACGGCCTTCCGATCGTACGCGAAGCGGTCATAAGCATGAAATAAATCTCGGAGGCAGATATGTTAGAAGAACTCAAAAAGAAAGTACTGAAGGATAACCTCGATCTGGTGAAGAACAAGCTTGTCCTTTTCACCTGGGGCAACGTGTCCCAGATCGACAGGGAGAGCGGGCTGATCGTCATCAAACCTTCCGGCGTCGAGTATGACGAAATGACGGCGGACGACATGGTCGTCGTCGATCTCGAGGGCAAAGTGGTCGAGGGGCATTACCGTCCTTCGAGCGATACCCCCACGCACATCGAGTTTTACAAGGCGTTTCCCGAAGTGGGCGGCGTAACGCATACGCATTCCACCTTCGCGACGGCTTGGGCGCAGGCGGGCAGGAGCATTCCCTTCTACGGCACGACGCACGCCGATTACTTCTACGGCGACATTCCCTGCGCACGCGCCCTCACGGAAGAGGAAATTCTCGGCGAATACGAGAAGAATACCGGACTTGCGATCATCGAGAAGTTCCGCACGAACAACATCGACCCGACTGCCGTTCCCGGCGTGCTCATCAAGAGCCACGGCGTATTCGCGTTCGGCAAAGACGGCGCAAATTCCGTCTACAACGCGACGGTCATCGAGGAAGTTGCCAAAATGGCGACCATCACCGAGGCGGTCAATCCTTCCGTCGTCCGCGCGGATCAGTTCATGATGGATAAGCACTACAACCGCAAGCACGGCAAGAATGCTTACTACGGACAGTCCAAACACTGAAATATAAAAAAATCAAATTCATTTGAGGTATGATAGAGATGAAAGAAAAAGTAATTTATTGGCTTACCGGTTCCCAGACTCTGTACGGCGCGGACGTGCTCGAGCACGTTGCGCAGCACTCTCAGGAGATGGCGGATTACATCAATGAGAGAATGCCCGTCACCGTAAAGTATCTGACGACTTGCAAGAGCTCCGACGAAGTCGTCGAGGCGATCAAGAAAGTAAATGCGGATGACGATTGCATCGGCATCATCACATGGTGCCATACGTTCTCCCCCGCAAAGATGTGGATCAAGGGTCTGCACATGCTGCAAAAGCCCATGTGCCACCTCGCTACGCAGTACAACGAGAAGCTGCCTTATGACACCATCGACATGGATTTCATGAACGAAAACCAGGCGGCGCACGGCGACAGAGAGTTCGGTTACATCGTCGCTCGTCTCAGAATGGACAACAAGGTGATCGCAGGATATTACAAGGATGAGGCGACCATCGCCTGTCTCGCTTCCTGGTGCAAAGTCGCGGCTGGCGTGGCGTTCTCCAAGACCGTCAAGGTATGCCGTTTCTCCGACAACATGAGAGACGTCGCCGTCACCGAAGGCGACAAGATCGATACGCACATCAACCTCGGCTGGCAGGTGGATTACTATCCCGTAGGCGACCTTGTAGAGTACATCAATAAGGTCACCGATGCGGAAGTAGACGCTATGATGGCGGAGTATGCCGAGAAATACACCATGGGAACGGACAGGATCGACGTCGTCCGCGAGCAGGCGAAATACGAAGTTGCGATCGATAAGTTCTGCAAAGACAAGGGCGGTTACATCGGCATCGTCGATCACTTCGGCGCGCTGCACGGCATGAATCAGCTTCCCGGCCTTGCGATCCAGGATCTGCAGAGCAAGGGCTACGGCTTCGGCGCGGAGGGCGACTGGAAGGTCGCTGCGCTCGGCGCGGTTATGCAGTATATGGCAGGTCAGAAGGCGACCGGTCTCATGGAGGACTATACCTATGACATGGTAGACGGGCTGTGCCTCGGCGCGCACATGCTCGAGGTCTCTCCTCAGTTCGCAGGATCCAAGCCCGAGATCCAGGTACACCCGCTCGGCATCGGCGGCAAGTCCGATCCCGCTCGTCTCGTATTCGAAGGCATCGAGGCTCCCGAAGCGATCGCCGTCTCCATGATCGACATGGGCGACAGAATGAGAATGATCATCCAAAAGATCGAACTCGTCAAGTATCCTCATAAGATGCCCAACCTTCCCGTCGCTGGTCTGATGTGGAAGTATAAGCCCGACTTCAAGACGGGCATCGAAGCGTGGATCTATGCGGGCGGCGCGCATCACACCGTCGTATCTGCTGCCGTCACCTTCCAGGAGATGGTAGACCTTGCAAACGCTTGGGGCATGGAGACCGTCGTCATCGATGAGAACACGGAGATCAACGAGTTCAAGAAGCAGCTCACCTATTCCGATATCATCTACAAATCCAGATTCTAATGTCTGCTTCAGACAGGGGAGAGAGGTTCGCCTCTCTCCCTTTTTTTATGCGAAGCGGGGGGAAGAGGCAGTTTCTTTCTCGAGCCGATTGACAAAAAAGCGGCGTTATGGTATGATACGGATAGGGTTAACCGACAGAAAAAAAGGAGCTACTTTGACAGCAGAACAGTATGAAAAATGGAGCAGGCCGTTTCGCCGCCCCGCTTGGATAGTTTGCCTGAAGGCGATCAACCAGGGCGTCACGCTTCTGATGTTTTTCGCTTACTGCGGGCTCGTCATTTGGCTCGCCTGGGCAGGTCGGAGGGAAGTTTACCCGATCGTCTGCGTGCCTGCGTTGTTTTTTGCCGCGCTGAGCCTGCTCAGACGCTGGATCAACGCGCCTCGCCCATATGAAGTGCTGAAGATCGAGCCGCTCATCGTGAAGAACAAGAAGGGCAACTCCATGCCGAGCCGCCACGTCGCGTCCGCCTGCATCATCTCCATGGCGTTCGCTTCGCTGTTCGGCGCATGGAGCATTCCGTTCTTTGTGCTGTCGGCGTTGCTCGCATTCGTGCGCGTGATCGGCGGGATTCATTTCCCCGCAGACGCGGTCGTCGGAGCGGTTCTGGGCATCCTGTTCGGGTTTATTTTGTTTTTGTAACGGAGGAAGACATGATCATAAAGCGCTATGTGTACGGCGATACCGCCGTATATTATACAAAAGAAGAGATCGAGGGGCACGACCTGGAGACGGTGGGGCTCGCCCTGTATCCCGCCTCGGCAACCGTTCCCGAGACGCTGCACACCGATTCCCTGGTGCAGGTCGCGTTCACGGGGGACAGAAACCTCATCGACTATACGCAGGGGCTCTCCATGCGAAACCGTTTTTCGACGGTGCTCTCCATCGTCTCGCAGACGGCGGGGGAGGAGGGTGTCGTCACCGTCCTGTCCGACGGCAACGGCAACGAGTATGAACATACGCTCTCGTTCGACGGAGCGACGAACGTGTTCTCTCTCTCCGTGCGGTACACGAACCGCTCGCAGGAGATCCGCACGCTCGAGGCGCTCGATTCCTTCTCGGTGAGCGGCATCCTTTCGCCTTCGCGCAACTATGCCTCTACCTGCGGTTTTACGCTGCATCGCATGACGGCGGCGTGGTCGAGGGAGTGTCGGCTCAAGAGCGACTCGTTTTCGCATCTCGGGCTTGACATGAGCTGGGGACGCTACGGCGTGAAGGTGGAAAAATTCGGTGAGCGCGGCTCCATGCCCGTTCGGGATTACTTCCCGTTCGCGGCGATCGAGGACGAGAGCGGCTTCATCCTTGCGGCGATGGCGGAGGCGCCTTATTCCTGGCAGATGGAGGTCTATCAGGAGAAGGAGAGCTGTTCCCTTTCGGGCGGGCTCGGAGATTACGAGTTCGCACACTGGAGAAAAGACATTCTGCCCGGCGAAAGCTTCGAAACCGATCGCGCTTTCCTGCGCGTCAAAGAAGGCGGGGGCGTCAACGGCGTTTGCAACGATTTTCTGCATTTCATGGACGCAAGGCTCTCCGTCCCCGCGAGCGAAGAGGAGCTTCCCGTCCTCTTCAACGAATATTGCACGACGTGGGGAACCCCGTCGGAGGAAAACATCCGTGCCATTCTGCGCGCGATCGAGCCGTTGCATCTCGATTATTTCGTCATCGACTGCGGGTGGTATCTCCCCGAAAATTGCGGCTGGTGCAATTCTCCGGGGGATTGGAACGAGAGCAAGAAGCTCTTTCCGAGCGGCATCCGCTCCGTCGTGGAGGCGATCGAGGACGCGGGGCTGCTGCCCGGGATATGGTTCGAATTCGAAGTCGCGGGCATCGATTCCAAACTCTATTATGAGACGGATTATCTTCTGACGCGGGACGGCGTGCCGCTCAGCAGCAAGAACCGCCGCTTCGTCGATCTGCGCAAGGAGAACGCGCAGGCGTACCTCAAGACGAAGATGCTCGATTTTCTGAAAGACAACGGCTTCCGCTACATCAAGATCGACTACAACGACAACATTGGCATCGGCTGCGACGGGGCGGAGAGCCTCGGCGAGGGCGGAAGACAGGTGCAGGAGGAGAGCCTTGCGTATCTCGAACGGCTCAAGGAGACGATCCCCGACATCGTCATCGAGAACTGCTCGTCGGGCGGCAGCCGCATCGAGCCCAAGCGCATGAGCATGGTCTCCATGTGTTCGTACTCGGACGCGCACGAGTGCCGCGAGATTCCCATCGTCGCGGCGAACGTCTCCCGCGTGGTGCCCGCGCGGCAGGAGCAGATCTGGGCGGTCATCCGCAAGACGGACACCGAAAGCCGTATCATCTATTCCATGACGGCGGCGATGATCGGGCGCATCTGCATTTCGGGCGACATCTGGCTGGTTTCCGAGGAGAAGATCGATCTGATCGCGGAGGGCATCCGCTTCTACCGCGGCGTGAGGGACATCGTGCGGCACGGCGACATCGAAAAGATCGTCTGCACGACGGAATATTACCGCGAGCTGAAAGGGCATCAGATCTATCAAAAGCGCCTCGGAAGCCGCGCGCTGCTGATCGTGCACAGCTTCGACGGCGAAGCGTTCGAGGCGGACATCGAAGGGTATGCGATCGCCTCTGCCTATACGGATTTCGCGTATTCGGCGGAGAATGGCAAACTGAAAATCCAGGAGGGACAGCCCGACAAGGGCGGCGCGTTCCTTCTGCAAAGGATATAGGTGGAATATGAATTATCTTCAGGCAAAATCTCTGCTCGAATCGGTCGGACAGGCGCATCTTCTGCGCTATTACGACGAGCTCAAAGAGGAAGAGCGGCAGGAACTGCTGCGCCAGATCGAAGAGACGGACTGGAGCATCATCGACAACTTTTATCATCCCGAAGATCTGAGCGGCAAGGGCGAGATCGTCCCCATTGAGGGGCTGAGCCTCGAGGAGATCGACAGGCGCAAGGAGGAGTTCACCGCCGTCGGACAGGATATGCTGCGGCGCGGCAAGGTCGCGGCGATCCTGCTCGCAGGCGGACAGGGCACCCGCCTCGGCTCCGATCATCCCAAGGGCATGTACGACATCGGGCTGACGCGCAAGCTGTATATTTTTGAATGCCTCATTCACAATTTGCAGGACGTCGTGAAAGAGTGCGGCGTCAGCGTGCCTCTCTACGTCATGACCAGCAAGAAAAACCATGCCGAGACGGTCGCCTTCTTTGAGGAGCACGACTATTTCGGATACGATCGGAGCGCAGTCCGCTTTTTTACGCAGGACATGGCTCCCGCCGTCGATCTGAACGGCAAGGTCTTTTTGGAAGAGAAGGGAAAGATATCCCTTTCGCCCAACGGGAACGGCGGGTGGTTCTCATCCCTTCTGCGCTCGGGGCTCATGGAGGACGTGCGCAGGCGCGGCGTCGAGTGGTTCAACGTGTTTGCGGTGGACAACGTGTGCCAGAGGATCGCCGATCCCGCCTTTGTCGGCGCGACGGTGCTTTCGGGGTGTGACTGCGGCGCGAAGGCGGTGTCCAAAGCGGAACCGCATGAGCGTGTGGGGGCGCTCTGCCTGGAAAACGGGCATCCGTCCATCATCGAATACTATGAACTCACCGAAGAGATGGCGCAGGCGCGGAATGCGGACGGCACGCTCAAGTATCGCTACGGCGTGATCCTGAATTATCTGTTCGCGCTCTCCCGTCTCGAGGAGATCGCAAGCGAAAAAATTCCCGTCCACGTCGTACACAAAAAGGTGCCGTACCTGGACGAAAACGGCGTGCTGTGCAAACCCGAGACGGAGAACGGCTGCAAGTTCGAGACGCTGGTGCTCGACATGATCAAACTGATGCAGAGATGCCTTCCCTATGAGGTCAGGCGCGAGTATGAGTTTGCGCCCGTCAAAAACAAGACGGGCGTCGACAGCGTCGAGAGCGCGAGGGAACTTTTGAAGAGGAACGGAGTGGAACTGTGATGGAAGATACGGAAGAGTTTGTCAAAAAGCTGTTGCTGCTCAACAAGCAGCTCGTCGGCATCTTCAAGACGGGGAATGCCGAGATCCTGAAGGACATGAACAAGACGGTGCAGGAGCTCTGCGACATTCAGAAGCGCTCGTCCGAATTGCTCTTGCAGTCGGTGGCGCCCGAGTGTCTCATCATCGGCGAGAACTTCAATCACATCGTGACTGTCATGCGCACCAACGAAGGCGAGACGATGGAGGATTCCACGCAGAAGGCGGTCAACCACTTTTTGCACGTCATCAACGACGCTTCCGTCCTGATCGCCAAGAAGTTTCAGCTCGTATGATCGTCTATTGGCAGGAGGGGGGAGCACATTCGCTCGCGATAGCGGATAAAAATTACGAAGCCAAAATGTCTGCCCGCGTGTCGGGCAGGGAGGCGGCGCACGCAAAGTATCACATCTTGAGCGAAGCCGTCATACGTCACAAGCGGATCCTGCGCAGAGATCTGAAGAAGCTGTACCGCGCGCTTCGTCATTTCGACGAGGTCGGCATATCGAACGAGCTCGCCGAATTCGTCGAATCGCATCTGACTGCGGACTGGATCGCGTTCGGCTCTGCGGAGGGAGAGGAGGCGGATTTTTCCGCCATGGAGGTCTGATCTGGCTATGAAGAAGAAAAAACGCATATTAGGCGTTCTCATTGCAATTTTATTTTCGCTTGTATTTACAACAGGCTGTCAATTTTTGGTTTTCATTGACATCTTCAACGATAAAACGACGGAACCGCCTGTCGTGACGACAGAGCCGCCGATTGTGACGACAGAGCCGCCGATTGTGACGACAGAACCGCCGACCACGACGACGGAACCTCCCGTAAGTGTGGACACGGACGAGCTTTCCATTCATTTTCTGGAGCTCGGCAACCGCTACACGGGCGATTCCGTCTACATCAAGATCGGCGACGTCGATATTCTGGTGGATGCGGGCTCGCGGAAGAATTCCGCGGACGACATCGCAAACTATGTCGATCGCTACTGCACGGACGGCACGCTCGAATACGTCATCGTGACGCACGCGCATCAGGATCACATCGCCGGCTTCGTTGGTTCGAGTTCGGTCGAGGGCATCTTCGATCGCTACGTCTGCGAGACGATCATCGATTTCCCCAGGACGAACGCCGATTCCGTCATTTATGAAGACTATATTGAGAAGCGCGACGCCGAAGTCGCGGCGGGCGCAAAACACTACACGGCGCTCGAATGCTACGACAATGAGAACGGGGCGCAGCGCGTCTATGAGCTCGCGGAGAACGTCACGCTCGAAATCTTGTATAATTATTATTACGAGAACAAGTCGAGCAACGAGAACGAATATTCCGTCTGCTTCCTCATCAACCAGGGCAACAACCATTACCTGTTCACGGGCGACCTCGAGTCGGACGGAGAGAAGAAGCTCATTGAACTGAACAACCTGCCGCACTGCGTGTTGTTCAAGGCGGGGCATCACGGCTCTTACACGGCGACGTCGTACGCGCTTTTGGACGAGATCACGCCCGAGATCGTGTGCGTGACCTGCGTCTGCGGCAGCGACGAATATACGGACGACGTTGACAACATGTTCCCCTCGCAGGCGTTCTGCTCGCGCGTCTCGGCGTACACCGACCGCGTGTATGTCACCTCGATCGCGACGGACGACGACAAAGGGTACGCTTCGCTCAACGGCACGATCGTCGTAAGCTCGAAGGGCGGCGAGGTATCTGTGTCCTGTTCGGCGAGCGACGGGCTCTTCAAAGACTCTCAGTGGTGCCTTCAGCACCGCGACTGGGGCGAATCGTAAGCTTTTTAGAGCAAAATTTATTTCTGCCTTTCAATATTTGAAAGGCAGTTTTTTTGCAGAACGGGTTTTTTGCGTTTTTTTCGACTTTTTCTCTGTTTTTCCTTTTATTTCTTCTTTCGGTTTCTGTTGTAGTATTTGATATTTTTATATACAATATATAGTGATTTATTATTGACAAACCACTATATATATGGTATACTCATAGAGTACCGAACAAAGAGGGAAAGGAGTTAGAAAAATGAAGGTTATCAAGAGAGACGGGACGACCGTAGAATTCGACCGCAGCAAGATCGCCAACGCCATCCGGAAAGCGAACGGTGCCGTGGACGAAGAGGATCGCATCGAAGAACAATATATCGAGGAGATCGTATCCCAGATCGAGCAGAAGCATAAGGTGCGCTTTTTGGTAGAGGACATTCAGGATATGGTGGAGGAGAAGCTGATGAGCTACGGTAAATTCCACCTGGCGAAGGCATACGTCCTGTATCGCTATGAGCGCGCGCTCGTCCGCAAGGCGAATACGACGGACGAATCCATTCTCTCGCTCATCCGCAACGACAACAAGGACGTCATGGAGGAGAACTCCAACAAAAACGCGCACATCGCTTCGACGCAGCGCGATCTGATCGCGGGCGAAGTCTCCAAGGACCTCACGCGCAGAATTCTGTTGCCCGAGCACATTTCGAAGGCGCACGACGAGGGCGTCCTGCACTTCCACGACGCGGACTATTTCCTTCAGCCCATCTTCAACTGCTGTCTGGTCAACATCGGCGACATGCTCGACAACGGCACCGTGATGAACGGCAAGCTCATTGAGACGCCGAAGTCCTTCCAGGTCGCGTGCACGATCGTCACGCAGATCATCGCGTCCGTCGCGTCCAGCCAGTACGGCGGGCAGTCCGTCAACATCGCGCATCTCGGCAAGTATCTTCGCGTCAGCAAGGAAAAGTTCCAAAGAGCGTGCGACGAAGAGTTCGGCGACCTTCTGAGCGCGGAAGACAAAGAGAAGATTGTGGAAATGCGCTTAAAGGACGAACTCAAAGCGGGCGTACAGACCATTCAGTATCAGATCAACACGCTCATGACGACGAACGGACAGTCTCCCTTTGTCACGCTCTTCCTCTATTTGAAGGACGACGACCCTTACATCGAGGAGAATGCGCGCATCATCGAGGAGATCCTGCGCCAGCGTTATCAGGGCATCAAGAACGAAGTCGGCGTGTATGTCACGCCCGCGTTCCCCAAGCTCGTATATGTGCTTGACGAGAACAACTGCCTCAAGGGAGGCAAGTACGATTATCTGACCCGCCTTGCGATCAAGTGTTCCTCCAAACGCATGTATCCCGACTATATCTCCGCGAAGAAGATGCGCGAGAACTATGAAGGCAACGTATTCTCTCCGATGGGCTGCAGATCGTTCCTCTCACCCTGGAAGGATGAAAACGGCAATTATCAGTTTGAGGGCAGATTCAACCAGGGCGTCGTATCCATCAACCTGCCGCAGATCGGCATCATCGCGAAGGGAGACGAGGAAGCGTTCTGGAAGCTGCTGGACGAGAGATTGCAGCTTTGCTTCGAAGCTCTGATGTGTCGCCACAACGCCCTGATGGGTACGACTTCCGACACGAGTCCCGTGCATTGGCAGTACGGCGCGATCGCGCGTCTGAAGAAGGGCGAGAAGATCGACAAGCTCCTGACGAGCACGTATTCCACCATTTCCCTCGGCTACATCGGATTGTATGAGCTGACGAAGCTCATGAAGGGCGTTTCCCATACCGATCCGGTCGGCGAAGAATTTGCGCTCCGCGTCATGAAATACCTGCGCGCGGCTTGCGACCGCTGGAAGAAGGAGACGGGACTCGGCTTCGCTCTGTACGGAACGCCCGCAGAGTCTCTCTGCTATCGCTTTGCCCGCATCGACAAGGCGCGCTTCGGCAGCATTCCCGACGTGACCGACAAGGGGTATTATACGAACTCCTACCACGTCGACGTGCGCGAGCCCATCGATGCGTTTGCAAAATTCCGCTTCGAGAGCCAGTTCCAGACCATCTCTTCGGGCGGAGCGATCTCTTATGTTGAGATCCCGAACCTTCGCAACAACCTCACTGCGATTGAGGACGTCGTCAAATTCATTTACGACAACATCCAGTACGCGGAATTCAACACGAAGTCCGACTATTGCCAGGTGTGCGGCTACGACGGCGAGATCATCATCAACGACGACAACGAGTGGGAGTGCCCCGTCTGCCACAACAAAGATCAGCGCAAGATGAACGTCACGCGCAGAACGTGCGGCTATCTCGGCGAGAACTTCTGGAACGTAGGCAAGACCAAAGAGATCAAAGCGAGAGTTTTGCACCTTTAAGATCATATGAATTACGCCACCATCAAACCTTGTGACGTGGCGAACGGACCCGGCGTGCGCTGTTCTCTGTTCGTCAGCGGTTGCAGGAATCATTGCAAAAATTGTTTCAACAAAGAGACCTGGGATTTTAACTACGGTCAGCCGTTTACGGCAGAGACGGAGCGTTACATTTTAGACAAACTCGCTCCCGATTATATCCGCGGGTTTTCGTTGCTCGGCGGCGAGCCTTTCGAACCGGAGAATCAGCTCGCGCTCGTGTCTTTCGTCGAGCGGGTACGCGCGGCATATCCGACCAAGGACATCTGGTGCTATACGGGCTACGACTTCGAACAAGATCTTCTGACGGGCAAGAAGGGGGACAGCGCGATCACCATGCGCATTCTTTCCTGTCTCGACGTACTCGTGGACGGGAAGTTTGTCGAAGAGCTGAAAGATCTGAACCTGCGTTTCCGCGGTTCTTCGAATCAGCGCATCATCGACGTCAAGAAGTCGCTCGAAAAGGACGAAGTCATACTTTGGGACGGGTCGCAGGCATGGTAAAAGTTAAATTTGAAAAATGCAGGGACGGCGCTTTGGTGCCGACATACGGCTCCGCTTCGGCGGCGGGCGCAGACCTTTACGCGTGCCTCTCGGAGGCGGAAGTCATCCTCCCGCACGAGACGAAGCTCATCCCGACGGGCTTGAAGATGGAGCTCCCCGCGGGGTATGCTGGGCTCATCTACGCCCGCAGCGGACTTGCGCTCAAGCGAAACCTCGCCCCCGCAAATAAAGTCGGGGTGGTGGACAGCGATTATCGCGGCGAAGTGATGGTCGCCCTCCACAATCACGGGCAGACGGCGCAGACGGTGGAGCACGGAGAGCGCATTGCGCAGCTCGTCGTGACGCCCTATTTGACAGTTTCCTTCGAGGAGGCGGAGGCGCTTTCCGATACGGAGCGCGGCGCGGGCGGCTTCGGCAGCACGGGCACAAAGTGAAACACAACGGCAAAAAACAGGGGAAACGGCGCCCCTGTTTTTTCTTTTTTCCAGATGAAAAATAGTTTGTGAAATTATAAAAAACGAGGCGTCAAACACTTGACTTCGCAAGAGATTTTTCTATAATGTGTATCTGAAAATTTTCTTGTCGGGTGAAGTATGAACGCAAACGCAAAGCGGTACGATCTGACGAAGGGGCCCATTTTGAGGACGATCGCCCTGTACGGCATTCCCATCCTGATCGCGCAGCTCATTCAGAATCTCTATAATTTTGCAGATACCCTGATCATCGGCAACCGCCTCGGCGAACTGTATATGGGCGCCGTGAACGCGTCGGGAACGACTTCGTCCCTGCTCTTTTCCCTGATGTTCGGCATGGCGTCGGGATTCGGCGTCACCATCGGCATCGCGTACGGCTCCAAGGACGAAGAGAGGACGCGCCGCGCGATCGTCTCCAGCGTCGTCCTCTGCACGCTGTTCGGGCTTCTGATCAGCGTGTGCGGCATTTCTCTCACAGACGTGCTCGTCCGCGCGACCAATGTCCCTGCTGACAAGGTGGAGATCGCGAGCCGATATCTCATCGTCATCTTTGCAGGCGGCATCATTTCGGCGTACAACAACATGTTCACCGCCGTTTTGCGCAGCCTCGGCAACAGCAGGGCGCCCGTCATTATCCTTTCGATGTCCGCGGTCATCAACGTCGTGCTCAATCTGGTGTTTCTGGAGTTCACCGATCTCAACGAAGTGGGCGTCGCCCTTGCGACAGTCATTTCGCAGCTTTGTTCGGTGTGCGTTTCGCTCACACTCTTATTTCGGACTTTCCCGCAGTTCAACTTCTTCAAAAACCGCGTTGTGCTTCGGCGCGGGATCTGGGGAACGCAGATCAAGATGGGCGTGCCGATGGCGTTCCAGAATTCGATGATCACGATCGGTGCAGTCATCGTGCAGACGGCGGTCAATAATCTGGAGACGACGGGCATGGTGCCGAACGCGCTCGCTTCGTACGCGGTCTCCAACTCCATCAACAACATTTCGGGGACGCTCATCAATACGTTCGGTATGGTGATCGCGGGGTTTGTGTCGCAGAACTACGGCGCAAAGGACTATGTGCGCATCAAGCAGGGCGTCATCTCCTGTCTCGCGCTCTCCTGGGTGCTGAGCCTGCTGCTCGGTGCCTGCCTGCTTCTCTTCGATCGCCCGATCGCGGGATTGTTCATGGAGACGTGGAGCGAGGAGCTCTATGCGAACGTCCACACATTCCTGCTCATCAACGTGCCGTTCTATGTGATCTGGGTACCCGTACCCATCTTGCGGCTCGCCATTCAGGGCATGAACAACGCGATCTTGCCCTTCCTGTCCTGTCTCGTCGAATTGTCCATGCGCTGTATCACCGCATGGCTGTTCGGAAGCTGGTGGGGGTATGCGGGGATTTCGCTCGCGACGCCTTCCGCGCTTGTCGCGGCGATCGTGTTCCTGCTCTTTGCGTTCTTTATCACGATTTCCAAAAAAAAGAAGGAGATGCTTTCGGAAAAAATGGGCAATGCCCTTGAAAAACAGGGCGAAATATAGTATAATTGCTGCAACGTCGCGAGTTTACGGCGCGATAAGGGGTAGCAAGGATGAAATATTTGATAGCGGTAGACGAAGGGACGACGAGCGCGAGAGCCATGCTCTATTCGTTGGAAGAGGAACGCTTTGTGTACAGCGTGTCTCGGGAAATCGAACAGTATTTCCCGCAGCCGGGCTGGGTGGAGCAGGACGCCAACGAAATATACGCGAAAGTCGTCTCTTTGCTTGTGCAGTGCATCGAAGCGGCGGACGGCCCCGTGCTCGGGATCGGATTGACCAACCAGCGCGAGACGGTCGTCATGTGGAACCGCCTGACGGGCAAACCGCTGCACCGCGCGATCGTGTGGCAGTGCCGCCGCACAGAGGCGTTCTGCGACGCGGTGCCCGCCGAAGAGCGGGAGCGGATCCGCAAAAAGACGGGTCTGCCCATGGACGCTTATTTCTCGGCGTCGAAGATGCGCTGGCTGTTCGAACATGTGAACGGAGCGCGGGAGCTCGCCGAACAGGGGGAGCTCTGCGTGGGGACGATGGACTCCTATCTCCTCTACAAATTGACGGACGGGCGGGAGTTCTTCACCGACGTGACGAACGCGTCTCGGACGATGCTGTTCAATCTGGAGACGCTCGACTGGGACGAAGAGCTGCTCGACTATTTTCGGATTCCGAGACAGGTGTTGCCGCGCGTCGGCAGTTCGACTTCCCGCGTGGGCGAGTTTGTCTATCACGACGCGAGCTATCCGCTCGCGGGCATCGCGGGCGATCAGCATGCCGCGCTCTTCGGGCAGACTTGTTTTTGCGAGGGGCAGGCAAAGATCACATACGGCACAGGTCTGTTTTTGTTGTTTACCACGGGGAAACGCAAGCCATCGCACAGCGGACTCATCGAGACGGTCGGCTACATGGTGGGCGACAGGGCGACGTATGCGCTCGAAGGGAGCGTCTTTCATGCGGGCAGTTCGGTGCAATGGCTTCGGGACGAGCTCGGATTTTTCCGCACGGCGGCGGAATCGGAAGCGCTGGCGCTCTCCGTCGAGGATGCGGGCGGGGTCTATCTCGTTCCCGCGTTTACGGGCATGGGCGCACCCTACTGGAACGGCAGGGCGAGGGCGATGCTCTGCGGCATGAGCCGCGGCACCGACAAGCGTCACATCACGCGTGCGGTGCTCGAAAGCATCGCTTACAGCGCGCGGACGGTGACGGAGTGCATGGAGGCGGACAGCGGCATCCCGCTTAAGGGACTGCGCGTGGACGGCGGCGCCTCCGCAAACAATTTTCTGATGCAGTTTCAGTCGGACGTTCTGCACGTCTCCATCGATCGTCCCGTGGAGCGCGAGAGCACGGCGCTCGGCGCAGTCTATCTCTCCGCGATCGCGCTCGGCTTGCGTACGCAGGAGGAGATCGAGAAGCTCAGGCGGACGGACCGCGTATTTGTCCCCGCGCCGGACAGAGAAAAGTACGACGCCCTGTATCGGGGCTATGTGCGGGCGGTAAAAAAGTGTCTGGAGGATTGAAGATGCGCCGATATTTCGAGAATGCCGAGGATGGCAAGCAAATTTATGTCACGGAGTGGGAGATCGCGTCGCCGAAGGGGCTCGTGCAGATCTCTCACGGCATGGCGGAGCACATGATGCGCTACGATCGCATCGCCCGAAGGCTCAACGAGGCGGGGTATCTCGTTTTCGGGGACGATCATCGCTGTTTCGGCGGCACCGATCGGCAGAATTTGGGATACACGGAAGGGGATAACTGGGAAGGGACGCTCTCTGATATGGCGCTTCTCACGGAACTATATCAAAAGCGCTATCCTTCTCTCCCGCTCGTTTTGTTCGGGCACAGCTACGGTTCCTTTTTGTCGCAGGCGTATCTGGAGCGGCATGCGGATAAGCTTTCGGGCGCGATCCTGTGCGGGAGCTGCATGATGAAAAATCCCGCCGTGTCCTTCGGGTATGTCGTCGCAAAGCTCGGCTGCGCCTTTCGCGGAGAGCAAGCGGAGGCGCGCCTCATCAGAAAGCTGACTTTCGGCATGTACGACAGACAGGCGGGCGGGAATTTTATCTCCTCGATCGCGGAAGAGTGCGAAAAATATCAGACCGATGAGCTGTGCGGTTGCACTTGTTCCAATGCTTTCTATCTGCACTTCTTTGCGGGGCTCAAAAAGATATACAAAAAAGAGGCGCTCCGCGGCGTCGAGCCGAACCTTCCCCTCCTTCTCATCGCGGGAGAGAACGATCCCGTCGGCGAAATGGGGAAGGGCATGAAAAAGCTGGAAAAGATGTATCTCGGCCTCGGCTGCAAGGACGTGACGCTCAGGCTGTTTTCAGGTTGCAGACATGAGATTCTCAACGATACCTGCCGCGCCGAGGCGGACGAGGCGATCTTGGAATTTCTGGAAAAGATACAGGGCAGGCAGAACCCTGCCGTGCAATAAAACGGAAAAAGCTCCCTTGCTGAAGGGGAGCAAAAGGGAGAGGGGAGGCGCCCGCGACAGAGACAGTCGCGGGCGCCTCCCCTCAAACGATCATCGTTTTGAGGTGTTTTGCCGCTTTTATGCGAGGGTGTCGTACTCCTCATAGAGGGTTTCTGCCTCCGCCTTGACGGATTCGAGCTCGCTGCAGACGTCCGTCAGTTTTTTGTAATCGCCCGAGATCGCGGGATCGGCGAGCAGGGCGTTGAGTTCGCCTTCGCGCTCTTCCAGCGCGGCGATGCGCTTTTCGAGCTCCTTGATGCGGAGCTTTTTCTGTGTTTCCGCCTGTTTTTCCGCGCGCGTCATGCCTGCGGGGTGTTTTTCTGCCTTCGGTTTTTCGGCGGGAGCGGGGGACGCCTGCTTTGCGGCGCTCTCCGCCGCGCAGTAGGCGGCATAGTCGCCTTCGAACAGCGTAAGCTTTTGGTTTTCGATGACGGCGATCTCGTCGGCGATCGCGGAGATCAGGTAGCGGTCGTGCGAGACGAATAAGAGGGTGCCGTCGAACGCTTTGAGCGCCGATTCCAGGCTCTCGCGCGCGAGCAGATCGAGGTGGTTGGTCGGCTCGTCCAAGATGAGAAAGTTGCCTTCCTGTGCCTCCAGCACGGCGAGGGCGAGCTTTGCGCGCTCTCCGCCCGAGAGCGCCGAGACTTTT
Source organism: uncultured Clostridia bacterium (assembly GCA_944342055.1). Classification (GTDB taxonomy): domain Bacteria; phylum Bacillota; class Clostridia; order Christensenellales; family Borkfalkiaceae; genus RGIG8762. The sequence continues at coordinate 40,631 of CALVME010000051.1, forward strand.
TTGTCGATGTCTTCCTCGCTGAGCTTGACCCGCGCCAGGCGCTTGCGGATCTCCGTCTGCGATTGCAGGGCGAAGCGCTCCCAAAGTTCGGCGAGCACGGTGTTGTCGGGGTTCAGGTTTGCGTTTTCCTGGTCGTAATAGGCGATCTTCGTAAATCTCGAGGTGGTGATCGCAGGATTGCCCTTGACGATCTCGCGGATGAGGGTGCTCTTGCCCGTGCCGTTGTCGCCCATGAGCGCGACTTTGTGCCCGCGCGTGATGAGGAGGGAGGCGTCCTTGAGCAGTTTCTTTCCGCCCGCCGTCAGGTTGAGACCGCTGATCTCCAACACCCGCTCGTAGGGACGGTCGCGGTAGACGAAGCGGAAGCGGGGCGGCGTTTCGGGCAGCTTGGGTTTTTCGATGCGCTCCATGGCGTCCAGCTTTTTCACGCGGGACTGCGCGGACTTCGCCGTCGTCGCGCGGACGAGGTTGCGGTCGATGTAATCCTGCATGTGCGCGATCTCCGCCTGTTGTTTTTCGTATTCTTTCTGCTGCAGGGCGATTTTTTCCGCCTTGAGCACTTTGTATTTGGAATAGTTGCCCTTGAATTCCGACAGCGCGCAGTCTTCGAGCTCTGCGATCTTCGATACCAGCTTGTCGAGAAAGTATCGGTCGTGCGATACGGTGAGAATGGCGCCGCGGTAGGAAGCGAGGTAGTCCTCCAGCCAGAAGAGCGTTTTCAGGTCGAGGTGGTTGGTCGGCTCGTCGAGGATGAGAAGCTCGGGCGCTTCCAGGAGGAGTCGGCAGAGTTTGAGGCGCGTCTTTTCGCCGCCGGACATGGTGGAAATTTTCTGCTCATACCGATCTGCAAATCCCATGCCGTTGAGCACCGTCTTGATCTTGACGTCCGTGTTGTAGGCGTCGTGCGCGGCGATCAGGCGGCCGAGCGCTTCGTAACGCGCCGAAAGGCGGTTGTATTCCGATGACTTCGGGTCGGTGCAGGCGATCTGCTCCTCGAGCGTGCGGAGCGAGGCGATGGCTTTCAGGTCTTCCGAAAAGATGGCGCGCATCTCCGCGTAGACGGTATTTTCCGAGTCATATCCGCCGTTTTGCGCGAGGTAGCCGAGCCTGAGACCGCTTTTTCGAAAGACGTTGCCGCGGTCGGGCTCGAGTTGCCCGAGCAAGAGGCGGATGAGCGTGGTCTTGCCTGCTCCGTTGCTCCCGATGAAGCCGATCCGCTCGTTTTCGGAGACGGAAAAGGAGACGTTCGATAAAATGGGAACGTCTTCGTAACCGAACGATATGTTTTCGCACGCGATCAGCATAAGGATACCTCTTTTGTCTCTTCTTCAAAGTCCGTTTCAGTATAGCACAGCCCGTGTCAAAAGGCAAACGCTCTGCCTCGGAACAAAAAAATATTTTTGATTTTTCGTTTGTTTTCGCGCAAAACGCGGTATATATATAGTGTAAGAAGAAGCAGGCGAAAGGACCTGCCCCAAAAAACGATAAAAAAGGAGATAAAAAATTATGAAAGCATATCTGCAGAGAAAAAACAGCGATAACGACGGCATTCTGGACGTATTTGACAACTTCTTCAAGCCCATGTTCTACGATGAGCACCTCGACAGCATGAGGACGGACATCAAAGAGACGGATACGGCATATGAGCTGGAGATCGAGATGCCCGGGTTTGGCAAGAATGAGATCAAAGTCTCTCTCGAGAACGGTTATCTGACCGTTTCCGCCGAGAAGAGCCGCAAGGAGCCCGCAGAGGGCGAGCAGAACACGGCGCGCTACATCCGCAAGGAGTGCAGCGTTTCCTGCCAGAGAAGTTATTATGTCGGCGACGATGTCGAGCAGGAGAACGTCCGCGCGAAGTATGAAAACGGCATTCTGACCTTGGTTGTTCCCAAGGTGCAGCCCAAGAAGATCGCGCCTCACACCATCGAGATCGAGTAAACCAAAGGGAAGGTTTGGCCGCCCGCGTCAGCGGGCGGCTTTTTGTATGGAAAAATCCGCGGGGAGAATGCGGCTCGCGGAGCCGAGGCGGTCGGTCCCGCGGGTCCTTCCCTGAAAAAAACGCCTCGAAAAATGCCGCCGTCCGTTCAGGCGGCGGCACGTCGTTGATCGACTGCGCGTTTTTGCTGATTTTGAAATGTCGCGCTTCTCTCCCTTGCCGCGCAACAAAAGCAGTTTGCAAAGGCGCGGACAGTGTGCGCGATTTTTCAGACGCGGCTGGAATCGTCGGTATAAGCGGAGCGAGAGCGGGGCATACTGTGCGTATGAAACATACGGAGATCCTTTTGGAAATAGCGGAGACGGAGCGGCGGCTCGCGGGGGCGAGACCGGAAGAGGTCGCGGAATTGACCGAGAAACTCCTGCGTCTTAGAAAAAAACAGTTCCGTCAATCATCCCATACGGGAATGTAAGAGGTGTCCGCACTCTCCTTGTCCTGCAAAAACAGGTGGGGAAATTCCAGCGCAAGCGTATGCTGCAATACTTTTTTGTATTCTCGCGCCGTGATCTTCCGTTGCAATTCGGGCAGATCGGCAATGTCTCCGAAGGGCGTGTACTGGCGCATCAGAGAGAGGTAGATATTGTCTTTGATGGGTGCGAGGCGGTCGACGATCGCAATGCTGTCGTCCGTGCAGAGGGGAAGTATGAGGTGCCTTACGACGGTTCCTGAGAGCATCTTTCCGCGTTCGTCGAAGAGGAGCGGCTTCTTTGCCATGAATTCGACGGCTTTGATCGCATAGGGGAAGTAGTCCTCTCTTCCCGTATAGCGCGCGGAAATTTTCGGTGAAAAAAACTTCAAATCGGGCAACCAGATGTCGACAAAGGGCGCGATCGATTCGAGAGCGTCCGTTTTTTCGTATCCGTGAGAATTATAGACGACGGGAATGCGGGGGCGATAGAGCCCGAACGCCTCCTTGATCAAGGGCAGGAGGTGCGAGGGGTTGACGAGGTTGACATTCTCTGCGCCCATGTCTTCCAGAGCGCGGAAGATGTCCGCAAGTTCGGCGGGAGTGATCTCTCTGCCGCGCAAGTTGCGGGAAAGTTCGAAATTTTGACAAAATCTGCACCGAAGCGCGCACCCGCAGAAGAATATCGCGCCGGAACCCTTTTCAAAGGAAATGCAGGGCTCTTCGTAAAAATGCAGTCCGAATTTTGCGATCCTGAGTCCCTTTGTTCCGCATCTTCCTGAAATTTGTTCGCGGTCTGCGTTGCAACCGACGGGGCATAATATACAATTCATGCCTTCAGTATAGCATTTTTTTTGAAAAAAGCAAACTGCTTTTCGTGTGATAAAAATTTTCGCAAATGCGACACATATTTTTTTCAAGAGTACTTGACAAAATAAGAATTATGGTTTAATATGGTATTGAAAACGAGATGATACAAACGGAGAGGTGATGCATTATGTCTTTTCGGATAATGGTGGATTCCGGTTGCAATCTGACGGACGATCTTCTGGAGAAATATGATATTCTGGCGATATCGTATGTGGCGAGGCTGGACGGAGAGGAGTTCCTTTGCTATGAAATGGGACGGGATTACGAGGCGGCGGCAAAGCGCTATTACGATGCCATGCGCGAAGGGCATGAAGTGGCGACTTCGCTCATCAACGAAGCGATGTTTACCGAAGCGGTGGAGCCCTATCTCGCCAAAGGGGAGGATGTGCTCGTGATCACCATTTCTTCGGGGGTCAGCGGTACCAACCGTCAGGCATGCCTTGCGGCGGAGTCCCTGAAGGACAAATACAAGGCGAAACTGTACGTTGCGGACCCTTTGGGCGCTTCGCTCGGCGCAGGCATGATGGCGATCCGCGCGTCCGAGCTGCGCGCGAAAGGCATGAGCGTTCAGGACGTCTGCAAGGATCTGGAACAGATGCGCGAACGGCTCTATCAGGTCTTTACCGTGGAAGATCTTTCCTATCTCAAAGCGGGAGGCAGGATATCCGCGCTCACTGCGGCGATCGGGTCCATTCTCAAGGTGAAGCCCATTCTGAAGGGAAACGAAGAGGGCAAGATCGTTGCGGCGGGAAAGGTGCTCGGCAGACGCAAGGCGTTGCACGCGCTCGCGGACGCTTATTGCGAGCGGGCGGTCGATCCCAAAGAGCAGACGCTCTACATCGCGCACGCCGACTGCGAGGCGGAGGCGATGGCGATCGCAAACGAAATTCAGGAGCGTGCGGGCTATCGCGAGCTCGTCCTGCGTCAGTACGATCTCTGTACGGGCACGCATGTGGGGCCGGGAACGATCGCGATCTTCTTCTTTGCGGAGCACAGATAAGAGATAAAAAATGCGGCGGGGTGCGGCGAATGAGTTGACAGCTTGTCAAGAATGCTCTATAATGGGCATCAAAGCAACCCCGCAAGAGAGAGGGTGGAATTGCTTCGGCGTCTTCGTCAAAAATGCGGCGAAAACGATGGCAAGTCCGCCTTTCTGCGTTTATGCGGGAAAAGACAAAACATGCAGGGTAAACGATATGAGAAAGTTTTTTACGAGCGAAACCGTGACCGAAGGTCATCCCGATAAGGTGTGCGACAGCATTTCGGACGGCATATTGGATGCGATCCTGGAACAGGATCCCGCCGCCCGCACGGCGATCGAGTGCTGCGCGGCGTACAATCTCCTTTTGATCATGGGGGAAGTCACGACGACGGCGCAAATCGATTACGAGGCGAAAGCGCGGGAGATCATCAAGAAGATCGGCTACGATTTCGGCTCGTTTGCGTACGATAAGTGCAGGGTTCTGGTGGAGATCCACAAACAGTCCCCCGATATCGCTCTGGGTGTGGACGCTTCCATGGAGAAAAAGGCGGGCGGCGATGAGGCAGATCTGTTCGGCGCGGGAGATCAGGGCATGATGTTCGGCTACGCCTGCCGCGAGACGGAAGAGCTGATGCCTCTGCCGATCATGCTTTCGCATCGCCTTGCGAAGCGGCTGACGGAGCTGCGGCGCGAGGGGAAAGCGGATTACCTTCGCCCCGACGGCAAGACGCAGGTCACCGTCGAATATGAAGGCAAGACGCCCGTGCGCGTGGATACCGTCGTCGTATCGACGCAGCACGACGCGGAGGTCTCGCAGGAGCAGATCGCGAAGGACATCAAAAAATACGTCATCGACGAGGTCATCCCCGCGGAACTTCTCGACGGGAACACCAAATATTTCATCAATCCGACCGGGAGATTTGAGATCGGAGGACCAGAGGGCGACAGCGGACTTACGGGAAGAAAGATCATCGTGGATACCTACGGCGGCAGATGCGCGCACGGCGGCGGCGCATTCTCCGGGAAAGACCCCACGAAGGTGGACAGGAGCGCGACGTATATGGCGCGCTACATCTGTAAAAACGTCGTGGCGGCAGGGCTCGCCGACGAGATCGAACTGCAGGTCGCCTATGCGATCGGCGTGGCGAATCCCGTCTCCGTGTTCGTGGATACCTTCGGCACGGGCAAATTGCCCGACGACCGCATCGCGGAGATCGTGCGCAGGGAATTCGATCTGCGTCCCTATTCCATCATCCGCACGCTCGGACTTCGCGCACCCATCTATGCGAAGACGTGCGCCTACGGGCATTTCGGCAAAGAGGAACTCCCCTGGGAGCGTACCGATAAGGTCGACGATCTGAAACGATATCTGTAATCGCAGCGCGGAGCGCCTTTGAGGCGCTCCGTTTTTCTTTGCGCGCTTGCGCGCATCCGCGCCGAAACGATTTACAAGCGTAGGAAAATCTGTTACAATGGCGGCATGAAAGCGTTGCGTGAACACAAGAGAACGGCACACGACGTCAGCCGCATTGCGATCTCCGTCGCACTCATTTCCGTTTGCTCCTGGATCTCCATCCCCGTCGGCGCGTCCGTCAAATACACGTTGCAGCTGTTGGCGGTCTTTGTCTGTTGCGCGTCGCTCGGCGCGAAGCGCGGATTTGCGGCGGTCGCCGTTTACGCCGTCATCGGGCTCGTCGGTTTGCCGGTCTTTGCAGGGTTTTCCGCGGGACCTTCCGCGACGACGGGCTTTGTGCTCGGGTTCCTTCCCGCTGCGGTTTTGGTCGGGTGCGGACGGCGCCTTGCGGATAAAGAAATCCGTTTTCGGTTCGATTTGCGGATCGCCATGATGCTGGGCGGATTGCTCCTGTGCTATGCCGTCGGGACCGTTTGGTTCATGATCTGGACGGATTGCAGATTGGTTGCCGCGCTCGCATTTACGGTTTTGCCTTACTTCGTTTTCGATCTGGTCAAGACGGCGCTCGCTGCCTACCTTTCGGAACGGATCGGACGCATTCAATGAAAAGAACCGCTCTCCTTCGGGAAAGCGGTTCTTTTGTCGTGCCGTTTGATTTGCGGGCGGGAGCGCAGTGCCTGCGCTCATTCGTCGCCGATGTTCTTTTTTTCGGAGCGGATGGCTTTGGATTTCTTTCGGGGAAGGCGAAAGATCAGGAAGTAGAGGCAATAGAGCAGGGCGAGCGCGATGATGAGATAACCTCCGACGTCGAAAAGCACTTCTGCGGACTTGGCAGGGCCGACGATGAGCAGGGCGACGCCGAGGGCGATGACGGGAAGCTGCGTGCGCAGCATGGCTGTCTTTGCGTTGGAGCAGAGAATCTTAAGGCAGGGGATCGCGAGCATGAGCGCGCCGATTGCGATCATGACGATCGCTTCGTGCCAGAAAATGAGCGCAAACCCGAACGCCATGATCAGGCAGGTGAGCAAAAATTCATAGAACGGCTCTTCTCCGAAATAACGGATCTGATGGATGAATTCGGGCAGGGAAGAGACGATGATGCACACGCCGAGCAGGACAAAGGCGAGCCAGGCAAGGAGGGACGGGGAAATCAGGATCATCGCGACACCGATGCCGCAGGCAAACAGCGTTCCGACAAAAAGGCGGATCAAAGATTCTTTTACTTCGCGCAACATGGGAAAACCTCGTAACAGCAAATTTCTGATACTATTATATATTTGTTTTGTCCAAAAGTCAACTCTAAAATGTTTTTGGTGAAAATTTGTCAAAAAGCACGCCAAAACACTTTGATTTTTGCCCCAAATATAGTAAAATAATATGCTGTAGCAGAAGTGCAATTTTTGCATGTTCTCCGATTTTTGGAAATCGGCAATAAAGCATATTGGAGCGATTATGGGGTTAATCAGTTATTTTTTAGGTAGCGACGGGAGAAAAGCGCTGAAAAAGTTGGACAAAATGGCGAGGCAGGTAGAGGAGCTCGAGCCGAAGTATCAGGCGATGAGCGACAAGGAGCTTCGCGCTCAGACGGACGTTCTGAAGGGCCGCCTTGCGGCGGGCGAGACGACGGACGACATTCTGTTCGATGCGTTTGCGGCGTTCCGCGAGGCAAGCTGGCGCGTCATCGGCATGAAGCACTTCCATGTGCAGATCATCGGCGGTATCTGCCTGCATCAGGGCAGAATCGCAGAGATGCGCACGGGTGAAGGCAAGACGCTCGTTTCCACGTTGCCTGCCTATCTGAACGCGCTGACGGGGAAGAGCGTGCATATCGTCACGGTCAACGATTACCTCGTTCGCAGAGACGCAGAGTGGATGGGAAAGGTCCACAAGTTCATGGGGCTCACCGTCGGCGTCATCGTGCCCGGCCAGACGGACGACGAAAAGAGGGCGGCATACGCCTGCGACGTCGTCTATGCGACGAACAACGAATTGGGCTTTGACTATCTGCGCGACAATCTCAAGACGGAGCTCTCCAAAATGGTACAGCGCGATCTGTCGTTTGCGATCGTGGACGAGGTGGACTCCATCCTCATCGACGAGGCGAGGACGCCGCTCATCATTTCGGGGCCGGGAGAAAAGTCCTCCGAGCTTTACCGCAGCGTAGATCGTTTTGTCCGCACGCTTTCGGGCGGATTTGACGACGAGCTCAAAGCGGAAGAGGAGGCTGCCGCAAAGAAGCCCAAGACAAAGGACGAGGCAGGCAAGCGCAAGCTCGCTGCGGCGGAGGCGCATGACTGGGATTACGTCATCGAGCGCAAGGAAAAGAGCGTGCAGCTGACCGAGAGCGGCGCGAAAAAAGCGGAGGCGTTCTTCAATCTGGAGAACATTGCAGACATTGAAAACGCCGCGATGAACCACCACATTCAGCAGGCGCTCAAGGCGCATAAGATTTTCAAGCGAGACGAAGATTACATCGTCAAGGACAACGAGATCATCATCGTCGACGAGTTCACGGGCAGACTGATGATCGGCCGCCGCTATTCGGACGGCTTGCATCAGGCGATCGAGGCGAAGGAAGGCGTAGAAGTGCGCAACGAGAACAAGACGGTCGCGACGATCACCTTCCAGAACTATTTCCGTATTTACAAAAAACTCTCGGGCATGACGGGTACGGCGAAGACGGAGGAGGCGGAGTTCAGGACGATCTATTCTCTCGACGTCGTCGAGATCCCGACCAACCGCCCCATTCAGAGAATTGACAGCCCCGACCGCATTTATTCGACGATCGACGGCAAGAAGCGCGCCATCGTGCGCGAGATCGTCGATCGGCACGAAAAGGGTCAGCCGATTCTGATCGGTACGTCTTCCGTCGACAAATCGGAGGAGATCTCCCGTCTGTTGCGCAGAAACGGCGTCAAACACAACATTTTGAACGCAAAGAACCACGAGCGCGAAGCGGAGATCGTCGCGCAGGCAGGGCGGTTCGGCGCCGTCACCATCGCCACGAACATGGCGGGACGCGGTACCGATATTCTGCTCGGCGGCAACCCCGAATACCTTGCGAAAAAGCGTCTGCGCGAGGAGCAGGTCGAGAGAGAGCTCATCGAACAGGCGACTTCGTACGCGGAACTTCCCCCCGAGGCGGAGGCGGTGCGCGTGCGCTATCAGGAACTTTATAAGCAGTACAAAGCGCAGACGGATGCGGAAAAAGAGAAGGTCATCTCCGTCGGAGGCCTCTGCATCATCGGCACCGAGCGCCACGAGTCCCGCCGCATCGACAATCAGCTGCGCGGACGTTCGGGACGTCAGGGCGACCCCGGTTATTCGGTGTTCTTCCTCTCCCTGGAGGACGATCTCGTCAAACGCTTCGGCGGCGACAGCATGAAGCGCGTCTATGATATGTTCAAGATGGACGAGGACCAGTGCCTTGAATCCAAAATGCTCTCGCGCGGCATCGAGAACGCGCAGCGCGGCATCGAGGGCAGGAACTTCGGCATCCGCAAAAACGTCCTGCAGTACGACGACGTCATGAATAAGCAGAGAGAGATCATCTATGCGGAGCGTCTTAAAGTATTGAAGGGCGAGGATTGCCACCAGCAGGTGCTCAAATACATTCCCGATTTTGTCGAGACGGTGGTGCGCCGCGCGGTCAACGTGGACGACATGCCCGAGCTTTGGAATGCGGACGATCTGAATACGGCGATCGAGCGCAGCCTGATCGCGGAAGGTTCGAGCTTCGTCACGCAGGAAAAGCTCATGCGCTGGGACTACGAGACGGCGATCAAGAAGATTGCCGCGGAGACAGAGAAACAGTATGAGCAGAAGATCGTTTCCGTACGCGAGGAGTTCGGCGTCAACTTCGGCGACTTCGAGCGCGCGGTGCTTTTGAGCACGGTAGACAGAAACTGGATGGACCACATCGACGCGATGGATCAGCTCAGAAAGGGCATCGGGCTCCGCGCCTATGCGCAGACCGATCCCGTCATCGCCTATAAGCAGGAAGGGTTTGAAATGTTCGACGAGATGATCGAACGCATTCAGACGAGCACGATCGCGCTTCTGTTGAAGGCGTCCGTGCGCGCGCGCCCCGTGCGCCGTGCGCCCGTGATCCAGAAGGTCAGCGCGCAGGAGGCGGGCATTCCCGTACGTCCGCGCCGTCCCCTCATCCAGACGGTCAGCGCGGCAGAGGCGGGGCTCTCCGTCGTCAGGAAGGAACAGGCGCAGCCGGAAGGAGGACAAGAGGAAGGGGCACCCGCCGCTCAGGCGCAGCCCAAGGCGGAGCAAGCGGAGGATGCGGCAAAGGCGGAGAACGAGCCCGTTCCCGTTCTCGACCCTGTTTCCATGCCTTCGCCTGTCGTTCCGCTCGAAAGCCTGAAGACGAACATGGACGGAACGGTCAATCCCGCCATGCTTTCCAGGAAAAAGAAGGTGGGGCCGAACGACCCTTGCCCTTGCGGAAGCGGCAAAAAATATAAGAATTGTTGCGGTAAAGTATAAGGTATGTTCAAAGCAGACGATTACAGATTGAAAGTCAAAGAACTCGCCGATCTTCTCGACGAGGCAAAATACGCGCTCGACATCGAAAATCAGAAGATGCGGCTCGCGGAGATCAAGAAGGAGCAGGAGGATCCTGCGGTATGGAACGACCTCGAGCGGACAAAAAAACTCGCACGCGAGGCTTCTGCGATCGAGAACAAGATCGCGTCTTACGAAAAGAGCGCGAAGGCGGTCTCCGATACCTATGAAGTCATCGATCTGATCGAGGAATCCGAGGACGAAGGGCTCGTGCCTGAGCTCGAAGAGATGTTAAAGGCGGCGACGGAGGACATCGAAGAGATGCGCATCCGCACGCTGCTTCGCGGCAAATACGACAACACCAACGCGCTGATGACGCTGCATGCGGGCGCGGGCGGAACGGAGGCATGCGACTGGGTCTCCATGCTCTACCGCATGTACTGCCGCTATGCGGAGCAAAACGGCTTCAAAGTGACGGAAATCGATCGCCTGGACGGCGACGAGGCGGGCATCAAGTCTGTGGATTTCAAAGTCGAGGGCGAGAACGCCTACGGCTACCTCAAGGCGGAAAAGGGCGTGCATCGCCTCGTGCGGATCTCGCCGTTCGACGCCAACAAGCGCCGCCATACGAGCTTCGCCTCGCTCGAGGTCATGCCCGAGATCGAGGACGAAAACGAGGTGGAGATCAAACCCGAAGACATCCGCGTGGACGTCTATCGCTCCTCCGGTGCCGGCGGACAGAAGGTCAACAAGACGGAGACTGCCATCCGCATCACGCACTTCCCGACGGGCATTGTCGTTACCTGCCAGAACGAGCGTTCGCAGCTGCAGAACAAGGAGATGGCGTTCAAGATCCTGCGCTCTCGCCTCATCGAGAAACAGATCGAGGAACGCGAGGCGGCGGACGCAGAGCTCAAGGGCGACATCAAGAAGATCGAGTGGGGCTCGCAGATCCGCTCGTATGTGTTCTGCCCTTATACGCTCGTCAAAGATCACAGGACGGGCTACGAAAACGGAAACATTCAGGCGGTCATGGACGGAGAACTGCAGGGCTTTATCATCGACTATCTGAAAAAATCCTGATTTTATGGAATATTGCAAACATCACACAATCAAGGAAAACCCGCTCATCCTCGGCATCGAAAGTTCGTGCGACGAGACCGCCGCGGCGATCATCCGCGGCAGGGAGATCCTTTCGGACGAGATCCTCTCGTCGGCGCCCACGCAGGCATTGTACGGCGGCGTCGTGCCGGAGATCGCCTCGCGCGAGCATACGATCGCGATCGACGAGGTGGTGCAACGCGCTTTGAAGAGCGCAGGGGTGGGGAAATCCGAGCTGGACGCCGTCGCCGTGACGTACGGGGCGGGGCTGCTCGGTTCCCTTCTGGTCGGGCTCTCCTTCGCCAAGTCGTTCGCCTATACGCTCGGCATCCCGCTCATTGCGGTCAACCACATCCGCGGACATCTCGCGGCGGCATATCTCGTCGATCGCGCGCTCAGACCGCCCTTTGTCTCCCTGCTTGCGAGCGGAGGGCACACTGCGGTTCTGTTTACGCCGACGGAGACGGAGTTCGAGCTCATCGGCTCGACGCTCGACGACGCGGCGGGCGAGGCGTTCGACAAGTGCGCGCGCGTGCTTTCCCTCCCGTATCCCGGCGGGCCGAACATCGAAAAACTGGCGAGAGAGGGAGAAGCGAACATCGCCTTCCCCAAAATGTGCCACGGCGGCGAAAATTTCCGCTTTTCGTACAGCGGTTTGAAGACCGCCGTCATCAACTATTGTCACACGAAGGAACAAAAGGGCGAACCTTATAATAAGGCGGACGTCGCGGCTTCCTTCCAGAAGGCGGCGATCGACGTCCTCGTCGAAAAGACGGTAGAGGCGGCGCTTCGGAAAGGAGTCGATACCGTGACGGCGGGCGGCGGCGTGATCGCCAACGGCTACCTGCGCGACACGCTCTCTGCGGCTTGTCGCCGTGCGGGGCTGAAACTCGTCTTGCCCGAAAAGCGCTATTGCACGGACAACGCGGCGATGATCGCTTCGGAGGGCTTCATTCAATACAAGGTCCGCAACTTTGCGCCGCTCTCGGTCAATGCGAGGGCAGCCATTCCCCTTGCGGAAAGGAGGCAGACAGAATGAAAGGAAAAGGATTGCTTTGCGGATTGCTCGCGCTCGGGCTCATTTGCGGCGTCTCGGCGCATCCCGCTTATGCGGATGCGTCCGGCTATCAGACGGTGAACGTCTCATATCAGGACGTCGTGTCGGGCAACACGCTTACCTATACTTCCTGGTACAACGACGATTTCTTCGAGACGAATGCGGAGAACGGCAAACTTGCCAAACTTTCCGTCGCGCTCGCCGCACAGACGTACGTCAGTGCGGAATCGATCGCCGAAGCGGTGACGTCGATGGGGTTTACCGTTTGCCTGCAAAAAAACTATGACCGCATCCCGACGAGTGCGGACTGCGATTTCGTCGCTTATACGATCGCAAGCCGTCAGATCGGGGACGCGACGCTGTACGGCGTGTTCCTCCGCGGCACGACTTCGGATGCGCAGTGGTATTCCAACTTCAACATCGGTCAGTCCACGGTGCATCGCGGTTTCGACACGGCTTCGCAGGACGTCTACAACGCTCTCTCCGAGCTGATCACGGACAATTTCGATACCAATAAGATCTGGATTGCGGGACATTCGCGCGGCGGCGCGGTGGGCAATCTCCTCGCGGAACGCATCGACTCGACGGACGATTTTGCCGAGACGGAAAACGTATGCGCCTATAATTTCGGCGTGCCCATGACGACGACGAATCCCATGCCGTACGAAAATATTTTCAACTACAATGGGGCGGGAGACATCATTTCGGCTATGCCGCTCGAGGCGTGGGGGTTCGGGCTGCACGGCGTGACCCGCGTATATAGCTCCGAGCTGGACGAAACGGCGCGCGCCGTCTTCCGCGATTGGACGGGCGTGGAATATGCCGGCGGCTCGAGCACGGAAGATTTTGCTTCCGCTCTTCTGAAGTGGTGCCCGACCAGGGACGATTATTACCGCGTGGACGCAGGGTTTGCGCCCGTGGACATCATCACGACGTATGTGGTCCCCGCTCTGGCGGGAGAGGCGACATATTCTCCCGAGGAGATCTTGCTGCAACCGCAGATCTGGAGCTACTTCCTGCGCCATACTTCCATGATCGAAGTCATCGCCTATTTCCTCGATCATTCCGAGGAGATCGTGCACGCGCACGCTCCTGTGACGTATATCGCGTACACGGACGCAATGTATCCGCATGAACACGAATTCAACGAATACATTTCCAACGAGGATGCGACCTGCACGGAGAACGGGACGGAAACGGCGACGTGTTATTGCGGGGAGAAAGATACCAGAACGGACGAAAATTCTCTGCTTGGCCACGATTATGAGAAGGTCTCCATCGCGGAGGACGGAACGGTGCTTTTCCGTTGCCATCGGTGCGGCAAGGAGATGACGAAGATCGACATCGCATACACGCAGACGTCCGACGTCGCAGACGACGAATATCTGGGCGAGCCCATCGTCCCCGCAATTACCGTATCGTTCGGGGACAAGGTGTTGACGGAGGGCGTCGATTACGCGATATCGTATGCGGACAACGATGCCGTTGGAACGGCAAAGATCGTCCTCGAGGGGCTCGGCGCCTATACGGGAGAAAAGGTGATCACCTTCCGCATCCATGCCCACGTCCACGTCTTTGAGGAATATGAATATTGCAACGATGCGACCTGCACGCAGGACGGCACGGAGAAGGCGACCTGCTATTGCGGCGCGACGGACGTCAGAACGAAGCCGAATACCGCGCGCGGACACAACTTCTATTTGTCCGATGTCACGGATAAGGAGGAGATCTACGCCTGCTCCCGCTGTGACGAGAAGAGGACGTATCGGCTCATTTCCGCCGCCGTGATCTCCATCGACGAAGACAAATTTTACGAATACGCCGAATCGGAGAGGGGGAACGCCGTCTGGATCTGTTTCGATGCAGACGTGCTGACGGAAACCGACTATCGAATTGTGTCCTGGAACGTCGCTGAAGACAAAAAGGGATACGTCGTTTCTCTGACCGTCGAAGGCAAAGGCAATTACCACGGCATGCAGTCGCAGGAGATCTTCGTACCTTATCCGCCCGATCCGCACGCCTGGGTGATCTGGGTGAGCGCCGCGGGCGCTGCGGCGGTCGGTGTCGGATTGATTGCGCTCGGCGTCGTAACGGGCATTCGCAAGAGAAGGCTCGGAGATTGAGCCAAAGAATGAGAAAAAGGCACACGCATGGCGTGTGCCTTTTTGCGCAAAAAGAAGCATGAACGGGGACAAGGAAATCGCTGCACGAGGCACGGGGCGAAGAGGCTTTTTTGGGACGAGGCGGGCGCGT
>CALVME010000052.1 GCA_944342055.1 uncultured Clostridia bacterium
AAGCCGCTCTGTCTCTATTTATTTTCCTCATTCAGCCGCAAACTGATCTTTGCCCACGCCGCAGAGAGGGCACTCGAAATCTTCGGGCACGTCCTCCCACTTCGTTCCGGGAGCGATACCGCCTTCGGGATATCCCGCTTCCTCGTCGTATTCCCAGCCGCAAGCTTCGCATACATACTTCATAACTTTTTCCTCCTTTATTTTAGGACTTTGTATCAATAATATAACGCACGCCATGTCGTTTGTCAAGCAAAAACGCCCGAAAACGGCAAAGTATTTTCAGAAAATTTGCACTCGGCTCCGAAGAGGCGCACTCAGGCGAGCGCTTCGTCGATCTTCTGCAGTTCCTCCTGCGTAAAGGGCGCGCCGCGCAGCGCCTCCAGGTTGTCAGTGATCTGCTCGGGGCGGCTCGCGCCGATCAGAGCCGAAGTCACGACGCTGTCGCGCAACACCCATTGCAGCGCCATCTGATTGAGCTTTTGACCACGCTCGCGCGCGATCTCCTGCAATTTCCTGACTTTGGACAAATCGCTCTCCCGGATATTTTCCCGTTTGAGGTAGCGGGGATCCCGCGCCGCACGGGAATCTGCGGGAATGCCGTCGAGATATTTGCCCGTCAGTAGCCCGCTCTGCAGCGGCGCAAACGCGATGCAGCCCACGCCCGCGCGGCGCAGGACATCCGTCAGCCCGCCCTCGATCCAGCGGGTGAGCATGGAATAGTTGGGCTGCTCGATGAGGCAGGTCGTGCCGAGGCGCCGCAAAATGGCGATCGCCTCCGCCGCTTCCTTCGGTCCGTAGTTGGAAATACCGACGTAGAGCGCCTTGCCGCTCCGCACGATCTGATCGAGCGCCCCCATCGTCTCCTCCAGCGGCGTGTTCGGATCGGGACAGTGATGATAAAACACGTCCACATAATCCACATGCATGCGCTTTAAGGACTGATCAAGGCTGGCGATGAGATATTTGCGGCTGCCGAAGTTGCCGTAAGGCCCCTCCCACATATCAAACCCCGCCTTGCTGGAAAGGAAGAGTTCGTCGCGATGCGTGTGCCAGTCTCTGTCCATGTGGATGCCGAAATTGCGCTCCGCCTCGCCGTACGGCGGACCGTAATTGTTGGCAAGATCGAAATGCGTGATGCCGTGATCGAACGCCGTCCGCAACATGCTCTGCTGCACCGAAAAGGGGGTGATGTTACCGAAATTGTGCCAGAGCCCCAGCGAAATGGCGGGGAGGAGCACGCCGCTCCTGCCGCAACGCCGATACTCCATGTCATCGTATCTCGTCTCTGCGGGAATGTACATATTTTTCCTCCGTCTTGGATTTTTTCTTGCGGGAAACCCCACGTTCTGTCTTTCCGATCAGAAGAGAAACGGAAGCACGCAGCCCGAAACGTACTTCGCCTCGTTTGAGCAAAGATACAAAATGCCGTCCGCAATGTCCTGCGGTGTCACGCGCCCGCGTTCCGCCCATGCGCTGCCGTGCGCACAATGCTCGACCGCCTCTCCAAGGCTCGCAAAGGGCTCCACGGGTCCTGGCGCCACGACGTTGATCGTCACCCCGTCCTTCCACGCCTCGCGCGCGGCGAGCAGAAGCGCCCCGATCCTCGCCTCCTTCGCGGCGTTATACGAAAAAGACGGCGAGGGAATATCCATGTTTGACGCAATGCCGACGATCCTGCCGTATCTTCTCTGCGCCATGTTTCTCAGAAGAGGCGGCAACAGCTGATAGACGGGCAAAATCTCCCTGCTCACATCGCGCATGGATTATTCTGCGTCAAGTTCCTGCAAACCTTCCGTATTCCAGTCCGCGCCCGGACCGATCACGCACGCGTCGACCCTGCCGAACAATTCTATCGTCGAAGCGACGAGCCGCTCGCAATCTTCGCGTTCGAACACATCCGCCTGCACCGCGGCGGCGATCCCGCCCGCCGCTCGGATATGAGAGACGACGGCATCGGCGCCCGCCTTATTTTTCAGATAATTGACGACGACCGACGCGCCCGCCTTTGCAAAACTCAGCGCCGCGCTGCGACAGATCCCGTTGCCCGCCGCTCCCGTCACCAAAACAACGGTTCCTGTATAATTCATACTATCTGCTCCCCTTTCGGCTGTGCGTTGTAAAACTAAAAACGCCTGAACGTCCACATTGTAACATACATAGGCGCAAAAATCAATACGCTTCGGCAAATGTCGCAAAAGAATTTGCGCCGCCCCTTACGCGACCGCCCGCCCTCCTGCCGTCGTTTCGGCGTTCCGCATTCAGAGCATCGCAAAGTATCATCGCTGTCTTCTTATTTTGTCCCGTTATCCCCTTTTTATTTACCTCCCTCCTGCAATGCGTTTGCTCTCTGAAAGAGGACAAGTTTTGATTCTGCCTTGATCTCGATTTCGCCGCGTCACCGTTCTCCCAAGATCGTGAGAGACATCAGCAGTGACACCAATCCCGCCAAGCCCGCCGTGCCGAGCACGATCTCCCATTGAAATCCCACCGTCATGGAGGACGTACCCATGCTTGCGATCGCGCTTTGCGCCATCGCGCGGATCATGCGCAATGCGCTGCCCTTC
>CALVME010000053.1 GCA_944342055.1 uncultured Clostridia bacterium
CAAAGATCGCGAGCAATCCCTGCCAGAGAATGGTGAGCGCCTTTAAGATATTTTCTTCGTTGAGCGGCGTCAGGTTTTCAAACGGCGCCAGAATTTGCAAAAACATCATATTTTTTCCTCCTTACAGTACAAAGCCGATGATGAGTCCGCCTACAATCGCAGAGGCGATTTGTCCGGACACGTTTGCGCCCGCCGCATGCATGAGCAGATGGTTGGACGGGTCTTCCTTGACGCCCATTTTTTCGACCACGCGCGACGCCATGGGGAAGGCGGACAGTCCCGCCGCGCCGATCATGGGATTGATCTTTTCTTTGCAGAACAAATTCATGAGTTTTGCGCACATGACGCCGCCGATGATGTCGATGAAGAAGCCGAACAGTCCGAGCAGCATGACGACGATGGTCTCCGCCCTGACGAACTGCGCCGCCTGCATCTGAAAGGCGATGGTGATGCCGAGCAGGAGGGTGATGGTGTTGGAAAACGAGGTGCGCGCCGTTTCGGAGAGAGAGGAGAGCACGCCGCATTCGCGGATGAGGTTGCCGAACATGAGCATGCCCACGAGGGAGAGCGATTGCGGTGCGATGAGCCCCGAAATGAGCGTGACGACGACGGGGAAGAGGATGCGCAGCAATTTCGGCACCTGCTTCGGGTTGTAGCGCATCTTGATGCTGCGCTCCTTGCGGGTGGTGCAGAGTTTGATCGCCATCGGCTGCACGATGGGGACGAGCGCCATGTAGGAGTAGGCGGCGACGGTGATGGGTGCGGCGTACGAAGAGAGGAGCTTTTGCGCCACGAGGATGGCGGTGGGACCGTCGGCGGCGGCGATGATGGCGACAGACGCCGCGTCGTTGATCGAAAAGCCGATGACGACGGAGAGGAGCAGCGTGACAAATACGCCGAGCTGTGCCGCTCCGCCCAGGATGAACAGTTTCGGGTTGGAGAGCAGGGGGCCGAAGTCGATCATCGCGCCGATGCCGATGAACAGGAGCAGGGGCATCGCTTCGCCCGCCTTGATGCCGACTTCGAAGAGGAAGGCGAGGATGCCGTCCTCCGCGATGACGGAAGAGAAGGGGATGTTGACGAGTATGGCGCCGAATCCCATGGGCAGGAGCAGGGCAGGTTCGATGTTTTTCTTGATCGCAAGAAAGATAAGGAGTCCGCCGATCAGCCACATGACGACGTGTTCGAGCCGTACCGCCGCGACGGTTTCAATGAGAAAATCCATAAATTCACCTCGAATGTGAAATTTTGCCAAAAAAAGTCGGGTACGAAACCATACCCGACCGAACATTCGAAGCGATTTCCGAGAACAGGGTATAGTTTCCTTCTATACCGAGTCTCGCATTTGAAAGCAAGCCAGACCCAATCATGGGACAGTGCTGTTGACTTGCTGCGCCCGATGAGGCGCTTGCTACTCCCTCTTACGATCATAATACAACAAATCTGCCGCGATTGTCAACGCGCTGAGGGGCGCTTTTTCCGAAATTTTTGGTTTTTTTGTCCGATGCCGCTCCGCGCCCTTTGTCGGGGCGCCGCCGCAGACTTTTCGGACAAGACATGCGGGCGGCGGAGATCGCGATCTCCCTCCCTTTCGCGGGTCGCCGCCGAGCGCGGCTCATGCGCTCTCGTACATGCGCACGGCGAGCGCGGTCATGTCGTCGGGCGTCTTGTCTCCGTAGAGCCGCCGCGCTTCGTTGACGAGCGCGTCTGCGAGCGATTGCGGGTTGCGCGGGTTGAGCGTCTGCAAAAAGGCGACGAGGTCGGTGTCCGAGCCGAACGCCGCGGTGACGCCGTCGCTCAAAAATACGAGAATGTCGTCCTCGGCGAGCCCCGTCTTTGCGGTGATGGGGCGCATGTTGTCGAGAATGCCGAGGGGGAGGGTCTCACCCGAGAGCAGGCGGATCTTGTCGCGGTTGATGATGAACCCCATGGGGGAGCCGATCTTGATGAT
This sequence comes from uncultured Clostridia bacterium, assembly GCA_944342055.1. GTDB lineage: Bacteria > Bacillota > Clostridia > Christensenellales > Borkfalkiaceae > RGIG8762. The sequence continues at coordinate 1,952 of CALVME010000053.1, forward strand.
CTCCGCTTCGCCGCTCTCGAGGTTGACCGCCGCGATATCCAGACAGACGAATCCCTCTTCGCGGTTGAAGGAGAGCAGCCGGTTGACGGTCTCCAGAATGGTTTCGGCGGGCATTTTGGTGCGATAGAAGCTCTCGATGAGGGAGATGGTGCTGTCGGAGAGCTTGCGCGCGTACTCACCGCTGCCCATGCCGTCCGAGAGCGCGACGAGAAAGGTCTTTTCGTCGATCTTGATGACCGAATAGGTGTCGCCGCAAACGTTTTCGCCCTCTTTGGCGAGGGAGGCGACGCCGAACGCCGCGTCGTATCTCGGTTTTTTGCGGAAGGTGCAACAGTATTTTTCGTCGCCGAGCGGCATTTTTTCCGCGGGCATGCAGGGCACGGAGAGCGCCTTGCCGATGAGCGAGGCGATCTTTTTGCCGTCCGCGTCCCCGAAGGTGATGAGACTGACGGTCACGTTGTCCCCTTCGCCGTAGACGAGGATCTCCGTGCAGAGGATGCCGCTTCGTGCGAGGAGCTGGCTGATCTCCCGCTCGCGGTCGGAGTAGATCTCGAGCGGCTCGCTCTGTTCGATCGCCATGGCTTTGAGAATGTCGCTCACGCCCTTTGCCTGTTCGGAGAGCAGTTTTCTGCCCGCGTTGGCGTTTTCCGTCTCGATCATGTAATTTTTGTATTCCACGATATGTCGGTTGAGGGCGAACAGCATGCCGCCGGGATTGGAACAGGAGGAGGAAAATTCGGAGGGCAGGTCGATGAAGTTCGCCTTTCCCTTGGCGCAGCCGACGGCGATGAACCGATCGAAGGCGGTCTGCCGCTCGGGCAGGTGACAGCGTTTGCGGTCGGGGCAGGCGGTGCAGACGGAGGCGATGAGATCGTTGCGGATGAACAGGCGCGCCTTTTCCTCTCCGCCGCTCTTGCTGATGCAGTCGAACGCCGCTTCGATCTCGCGGAAGATGCCCGAAATTTCAAACAGCTTTTCCCCCGTGACGGAACGGTTGCGGTTGATCGCAATGCGGGAGAGCTGGCGCTCCCGATAAAAGACGAGTTTTTCTTCCGCCCGCGCGAGCAGGAAGTCGGGGATGCACAGGAAGGCGGCGCAGGGCAGGAATCCCGCGACGAGCCGCCAGACGATGTAAGAGACGTCCGAGCGGTACAGCCCGCCGAGCGCCTCGATGAGCGCGTAGACGAGGAACACGCCGAGCGCCTGCGACAGCCTTCCCGATCGGGACAGGATGAAGGCGGCGCAGGCGTACACGAGCAGGACGGAGCAGCTCTCCGCGGAAAATTCGACGGCGGCTTCGGGCAGGGAGAAGAGCAGGGCGACGGCGAAGACGGAGGCGTTTTTCAGACAGAACACCGAGAGAAGGATGCAGAAGAGGTAGACGGAGCGGCTGACCGTGCTGCCGACCGCGCGGTAAAAGCCGATGCCGACGAGCACGAAGCAGGCGGCGATACAGATGAGTTCTTCCGTGCTCATGCGACAGCGGAAGGATTTTTTGAGGACGGTGCGCAGTCCGAAGGAAAAGAGCAGAGACGCCCCGAGCAGAATGCTGCCCAGGACGGCGCGCTGCACCGCCATGGGGACGCCGTTTGCGGCGGCATAGGGGGAAAGTTCGCCGAACACGCAATAGACGGCGACGGCGAGGGCTATGTAGATCACGCTCTCCTTGCCGGGCGTGCGCGAGGCGCGCCGATAGAAGAAAAAGACGAAGAACAGAAACAGCGCCTGCGCCAGAAAGATGAAGAAGCGGTTGAGCGTGAAACCGATGAAGCCGCACAGGGCATAGGCGACGCAGAAGAGCAGAGGATTGCACTCCGCCATCAGGCAGGCGTATAGCATGGGCAGGGCGAACGGCTCGCCGTTCTGCCCCGCAAAACAGAGAAAGAAGAGCGCGAACAGGCATGCTCCGTAGGTTAAGACGGAGTAGCGGTCGGTCTTGACAGATAAATTTTTCAACATGATTCACCTCTTTGTCCGATTATACCAAAGCGGCAATGGGGGAAAACGTCTTTGTTTGTCGAAGGGCAGTGCTCGGTGTCGGAGAATCGGACAAAAAGAAAGGCGCACCCGAAGGTGCGCCTTTTTCCGCCTTCAGGCGGCGGGGATCATGGGGATCGCGACGGCGATGAAGATGACATAGACGGCGATGAGCAGAAGGATGAGCACATAAGCAAGCGTGCTTTCTTTGAGCGGGCGTTTGGGATCGAGGACGCTGACGCGCACGTTGCAGATGAAGCTGCCGACGGCGACCGCCGCGCCGAGCACGCCGATGACGATACCTGTCACCGAATTGAAGATGAGGAAGAAGGGGAACAGGATGCACAGCGAAAGGATGCCGAGCCCGAGGGTGAGGTGCGAGAAGCCGATGGCGAGTTTGGTGCGCTCGCGTACGATCTGCTCCTGCTTTTCCTGGAAGATGTCCGTCTTCGTCTTGAGATACCGCGCGGCAAATTCCGGTTTGGTCGAAAAATAGGAAAAGTCTTTGCAGCCGACCATTTCCTTGTATTCGGAGAATTTTTCGAGGGAGGCGTTGCGCTTTTGCACGGGCGCGTCGAAGTCGCGCGCGGGGCGCAGTTCGCTCTTGGCGAGAATGATGAGGTTCCACACTTCCGCGCGGTCGGCGTAATATTGCGTCAGATTCTCCGCGAAGGTGGTCGCCTCGGTGAAATAGCTGTAGGCGAGCAGGTCGTATCCCCGCTCCAGCTGTTCGCGCAGCTCCTTGTTTTCCGTGCAGGCGACGTTGATGCGCTCGAATGCGGCGCGCTCCTCGTCGTTGCAAAGCGAAAGAAGGTTGACGTAGGTCGCGCTCTCGGTAAGGGGGACTTCCCGCTGTTGTTCGAGTTCCTGCTCCGATTTGACGTGATTTTCGATCAGGAGGCGCAGGCGCATCACTTCAAAGGTGTTGACGGTGGGCAGTGTGCGCGCCGCTTCGTCAAATTCGCCTTGTTCCACCAGTTCGCTCGCCCGTTTGATTTTGCCGATGTGAATCAGATTTTCGATCTCGGGTTCGTTTTGACCTGTGTTCGGTTTGCTGTTCATAAAGTCTCCTTTATTGTTTTGTCGATAAAAATAGCATGAGTACGGCGATGTCTGCGGGATTGACGCCCGGGATGCGGGCGGCTTGACCGAGGCTGAGCGGCTTGACGAGGGAGAGTTTTTCCCGCGCCTCCAGCCGCAGTCCGCCGATCGCGGCGTAGTCGAGATCGGGCGGCAAGCTCTTTTCTTCGAGCTTCTTTGCCCGTTCGATCTGCGAAAGGCTCTTTTTGAGATAGCCCGCGTAGCGGATCTCCACTTCGGCGGTCTCGCTCGCCTCCGTCTTTTCAAGCGGGAAGTGCGCCGCAAGCTCTTCAAAAGAATAACCGCGGCGGATGAGGTCGGCGTACGTCACTTTGTTGAACGCCGTCTCGCCTTTGGCAAAGAGAAATTCCTCCGCCTCTTTGTGGGGGACGACCTCTTCGAGCGCCTTCATCGTCCTTTCGAACGCCGCCTTTCTGTCGAGGTAGCGGCGGTATCTCTCTTCGCTGACGAGCCCCGCCCGATGTCCGTATTCGGTCAGACGGAAATCTGCGTTGTCCTGGCGGAGCAGGATGCGGTATTCCGCGCGGCTCGTCATCATGCGGTAGGGCTCGTCTGTGCCTTTGGTGACGAGATCGTCGATGAGCACGCCGATGTAGGCTTCGTCGCGGCGGAAGACGAGAGGGGGCAGCCCGCGCAACTTGAGCGAGGCGTTGAGCCCCGCCATCAGCCCCTGCGCGGCGGCCTCTTCGTAGCCGCTCGTGCCGTTGATCTGTCCCGCGGTGTAAACGCCCTCGATTTTTTTGAACTCCAACGTCGGAAGTACGTCCTGCGTGTCGATGCAGTCGTACTCGATGGCGTAGGCAAAGCGCATGAATTCGCAGTGCTCGAGCCCCGCGACCGTGCGGTACATTTCGAGCTGCAGATCGTGCGGGAGGGAGGTGGACAGTCCCTGGACGTAAACTTCGAGGGTGTCCTCCCCCTCGGGCTCCAGAAAGAGCTGGTGCCGCTCCTTGTCGGCAAAGCGCACGACCTTCGTCTCGATGGAGGGGCAATATCTCGGTCCCGTGCTTTGGATGGAACCGTTGAAGAGGGGCGCGCGGTCGAGGTTGTTTAAGATGAGCTCGTGCGTGCGCGCGTTGGTGTAGGTGAGATAGCAGGGGCGCTTGTTTGCGGGGCGTTCGTCCGCCAGGAAGGAAAAGGCAGGGATGTCTTCGCCGTATTGCACGGTGCAGGCGGAAAAATCGACCGTCCTGCCGTCCAGCCGCGCGGGGGTGCCCGTCTTGAAGCGGCGCACGCGGTATCCCAGTTCGATGAGGCTCTGCGTCAGCTCCGTCGAGCGGGCAAATCCGTTCGGTCCCGCCTGTCGGCGCTCTTCTCCCGTGATCGTCTCCGCGTTGAGATAGACGCCCGTCGCGATGACGACGGCGCGGCAGGAAAGGATGCCGCCGAAGGAGGTCTCCACACCGACGCACTTGCCGTTCTCCGTCAGAATGCGTTTCGCTTCCGCCTGAACGATGTGCAGGTGCGGCGTGTGTTCGAGCGTGCGCTTCATCTCGGCGTGGTAACGGTTCTTGTCGCACTGCGCGCGCAGGCTCTGCACCGCGGCGCCCTTGCCGACGTTCAGCATGCGTATCTGCAGGCAGGTCTTATCCGCGTTGCGCCCCATTTCTCCGCCGAGCGCGTCGATCTCCCGCACGAGGTGACCCTTCGCGGTGCCGCCGATGGAGGGGTTGCACGCCATGAAGGCGATCGCGTCGAGATTTAAGGTGAGCAGGGCGGTCTCCAGCCCCGTGCGCGCGAGCGCAAGCGCGGCTTCGCACCCTGCGTGTCCCGCGCCGATCACTGCGGCGTCGTATGCGCCGAAAGAAAATGTTTGCATAGTCGGATGAATGTTCGATCAGTTTTTCAGAATGATGCTCTTAATGTCGTTGACGTCCTTTGCGATGGACGGATTCTTGCCGATGAGATCGCCGATCTTGTTTTTCGAATAGATGACGGTCGCATGGTCGCGGTTGAGCTGTTTGCCGATGGTGACGAGCGGCAGGTTCAGAATGTCGTACATGAGATAACAGCAGATCTGTCTCGCCTTGACGAGTTCGGCTCTGCGGTTGGAGCCGAGTAGGTCCTCTTTCTTTATTTTATAGAACTCGCACACGCAGTTGAGGACGTTTTCGGCGGTCAGATCGTTCCCGCTCTCCGTTTCGCGCACGGAGCGGTTGAGCGCGAGCGCGGCGAGTTCGAGCGAGATCTCCTGCTCGTACAGTTTGCTTGCGAGGATGACCTTGTTGATGCGCCCCTCCAGCGTTCTGACGTCGCTCCCCGAATCTTCGGCGAGGAAGCGCAGCACCTCGTCGCTCAGCGTGGTCTGTTTTTCCATCGCTTTGCGCCTGAGGATCTCGATCTTCGTGTGTTCGTCGGGCGGCTGGATCTCCCAGATGAGCCCGCCGCGGAAGCGCGTGCGCAGTCTGTCCTCAAGGGTGGATATTTTGTCGGGATTTTCGTCCGAAGTCAGGATGATCTGTTTGTTCTGTACATACAGATCGTTGAAGGTATGGAAAAATTCCTCCTGCAGGGCGGGTTTGCCCGCGAGGAACTGAATGTCGTCGATGATGAGCATATCCGCATTGCGGTAGTATGCGCGGAAGCGATTTTTCTTTTCCGAGGAAGGGGTCTTCGAGCCCGCCGCAGGCGCGAGCGAGCGCGTGAACTCGTTCAGGAACTTTTCGAGCGTCGTATAGAGCACGCGGAAAGAGGGGCGGCGCGAGAGGATGTCGTTCGCGATCGCCTGGACGAGGTGGGTTTTTCCGAGCCCCGTGCTGCCGTAGATGTACAGCGGATTGTAGCCCTCCTGAGAGGGGTTCTGCGCGACTGCCTTTGCCGCCGCGTAGACGAGCTTGTTGCTCGGCCCCACGACGAAGGATTCGAAGGTAAAGTGCTTGTTGAGGGGCATGGCGTCGAACTCGTTCTTGTTCACGCCCTCCTCGTCCGCATTGAAAACGATCTTGTCGCCGAGCGAAATGGCAAAGTCGGTGATGCCGACGTCCGCTTTGACGATGGCGCTGCGCAGTCTCGCCGTGAGGGAATCGGGTCCCTGCGCGGTGAACGCGTCCGCGATGGGCTCCCAGGGCGCTTGCAGGATGATCTTGCGGTTGGACAGGGAGATCGGCTTCAGCGGCTTGATGAAAGTGGAGTAAGAGAGCTTGGGGGAAATATCCGCTTCCGCCCGCGCCAGAATTTTGCTCCACAGGTATTCGACTTGCATATTTTCGCTCATTTTTTCCTCGATATCGTTTGTTTTTTTCGCCTGAATTTGCTATAATGCTCTTGTTCACCATTATAATACAATTTCGCAAGAAAAGAAAGCCTTTTTGACACATTTGTTGACGATATGCGCATAAAAAATTTGACTTTGACCAATTTCAGAAACTATGAAAAGGAGACGTTTGCCTTCGACGGGGGACTCAACGTCCTGTTCGGCAAAAATGCGCAAGGAAAGACAAATTGCGCGGAGGCGGTCTTCTTTCTCTGTACGGGCACGTCCCTGCGCATCAAGCGCGACGCGCAGCTCATCCGCAGGGGCGCGGAGGAGGCGAGGCTCTCCGCGCTCGCGGAGAGCCGATACGGCGAGCTCTCTCTGGAGGCGGTTATCACCGAGCGGGGCAAACAGCTCTTTGTCAACGGGAGCAAGGTCGCAAAGACGGTGGACTGGATCGGCAACGTCAACAGCGTGTTCTTTTCCCCCGGCGAGCTCCGCCTCATTCAGGACGGCCCGGACGAGCGCCGCCGCTTTCTGGACATCTCCATCTCGCAGACGTCGAAGACGTATTACACGGCGCTCCTTCGCTACCGCAAAATTCTGGAACAGCGCAACGTATTGTTGAAGGAGAGGGACGTCTCCGTCGTGCTCGAGACCCTGCCCGTCTGGGATGAACAGCTGTGCAGGTATGGCGCGATCATCGGCAAGGCGCGGAAGGAATACGTCGACCGCCTCGCGCCCCATGCGAGGGAGGCGCACGCCTTCCTGACGGACGGGGAGGAAGAGCTCTTCGTCGGCGCCGAGCGCAAGTACGAGGGGAGCGAAGAGGAGATCGCTGCGTCGCTGTATCGGGAGATGCAGGAGCGCTACGAGCGGGACATGCGGCTCGGGTTTACGACGATCGGCCCGCACAGGGACGATCTGGACATTCTCATCGGGGGCATGGACGCCAAGCAGTTCGCCTCGCAGGGGCAGACGCGCACGGCGGCGCTTTCCATCAAGCTCGCGGAGGTGGAGATCTTCAAGGAGCTGTCGGGAGAGCCCCCCGTCCTCATTCTGGACGACGTGATGAGCGAGCTCGACCTGCCGCGGCGCAAAAAACTCGTCAGAAAGGTGGAGGGGTTGCAGACCATTCTCACCTGTACGCACGCCGAGCGCGTATTGTACGGCAAGGAGTGCAGGAAGATACAGATTCGGGGAGGGCGCATCGTATGAGGGCGGATCTGCATCTGCATACCGTCTATTCGGACGGGCGGCTCACGCCCGAGGAGGTCGTTTCGCTGGCGAAGGAGCGCGGCGTCGGGCTCATCGCGTTCACCGATCACGACACGATGGCGGGATACGAGCGCAAGCGCGCCGCGGCGCGCGCGGCTGGCGTCTTGCTGACGGACGGCATCGAGATCTCCGCCTATGCGGGGTGCAAGGTGCACGTCACGGGCTATCGGTGCGACCCCGAGGGGGAAGCGTACGGCAGATTTTTGCGCGAGCGCGCAGAGAGCAGCGTCGCGCGGGCGAAGGACATATTGCGCAAACTTCGCGCGCTCGGCATCTCCCTCTCTCTCGAGGAGGCCGAGGCGGAGCGCCCCATGCCCGATTCTCCCCTGCATACCATGCACATCGCGCGCGCGGTGCATAAAAAGGGGGTGTGCGCGGACGAGTTCGCCGTCTACAATACCCTGCTTGCGCGCGGGAAGCCCGCCTTTTCGGACGTGGGCAGGCCGACGCCGGAGGACGCCGTGCGCATCATCCATGCGTGCGGCGGGATCGCCTGCCTGGCGCACCCCGGCAGGATCGAGATGGAAGGGGGAGCGCTTGAAAAGTTGCTATGTCGCCTCGCCGATCTCGGGCTTGACGGGATAGAAGCTGTGTATTCGTCACATACTGTGGAGGAAACGGAACGCTTTCGGGAGCTGGCAAGGCGGTACGACTTGCTCGTGACGGGCGGTTCGGACTTACATCAGAGGGATATGGGGCGGCAGGTCGGCTCCCCCGTGTTCGAACCGGACGAACGGCTTTTGGAGGCGCTCCGCATTTCGCGGGGGGCGTAAATGTACGGAAAAATGTTGCTGGCGTCCGCCTTATCGGCGGCCGCTCTTTTTTTGCAGGGATGCAGCCGCGTTCCGCCGAAGGTGCGCATCGACGGCGTGGACGTGGGCGGAATGCGCTACGAACAGGCGGAGCGCGCGGTGCGCGAGCGGTGGAACGGGGAGATCCCGACGCTCACGCTGCGGGGGCGGGGAACATACACCTTTTCCGCGCCCGAGATCGGCTATACGGACGAACTTTATGAGCTGGTGCGCCGCGTCGGGCCGGGGGAGTACGACGGAGGCGTCGCGTTTTATCTGAAGGGGTGCGCTTCCGTGCTCTGCCGGATCGCGGCGGAGGAGCGGGTGGCGCCGCAGGACGCCTCTGTCTCCTTCTCGAAGGACGGTTTTTGCTACGAGGCGGACAGATCGGGACGAAGGGTGGACGAGGCGCGGCTCTCCCTCGACGTCACGGCGGCGCTTCGGACGAGGTCGGATGCGACCGTGGACATTCCGTTCGTGGAAGAGCGGGCGGAGCGCACGGAGGAGGACGTGCGTCGGGACACCGCATGTCTTGCGAGCTTTTCGACGGTGTACGATCCGAACGCGGAGGGCAGGGCGCACAACATCCGGCTCGCCTGCGGCAAGATCGACGGGACGACGCTCGCCCCGCACGCGTCGTTTTCCTTCAACGCCGCCGTGGGACGGCGGACGGCGGAGAACGGCTTTCGTGAGGCAAAGGTCATTTCGGATGGCAAATTCGTCTCGGGCGTGGGCGGCGGGGTGTGCCAGGTGAGCACGACGCTCTATAACTGCGCCCTCCTTTCGGGGATGAAGGTCACGGAGAGCAGCGCACACTCCCTTCAGGTGGGGTATGTGCCGCCCTCCTTCGACGCCATGGTGTCGGACACCTCCGATCTCAGATTCGACAATCCATACGATATGCCCGTCTACCTCGCGTGCAAGGCGTCGGACGGGAAGCTGACCGTCACCGTGTACGGAAGGAGCGACGGCATGCGCTACGAGTGCGAGAGCGTGATCAGACGCACGATCGCGCCGCCCGAGCCGAAGATCGTCGAGGGAGAGGAGGAGAAAGTGCTCCGCGCCGCGAAGGAAGGTTTGGTCAGCGAGGGCTATCTCAGAGTGTATCGCGGGGACGTATTGCTCGAGCGGCGGAAGCTGCGCGCGGATTCCTATCTTCCCGTGCAGGAAATCAGACAAAAACCGATGCAAAGCGATTGAATTTTCGGAGCGTTTGTGCTATAATGGCGATATGAGCGAAAAAACAGAGGAATTTGAAGCGTTCCGCGCGCGGATGCAGGCTTTTCATCTGCCCAGGACGAAGGAACTGCCCAACGTGGGACTGTACATGGATCAGGTGCTGGGCGTACTGACGGATTATCTCTCGCCGCTGGAGATCGGGCGCAGAGACGACTTCATCACGTCCTCCATGATCAACAATTACGTCAAGCAGGGGCTCATCAAGCCGCCCAAGAACAAGAAGTACGACAAAAGTCAGATCTGCTATCTCATCGTCATCTGCATTCTGAAAAAGGTGTATGCGATCGGGGAGATCAAGACGCTTCTCATCGTCTCTTCGGCGGACAAGGACAGGGACGAACTGCGGGACGCCTATCACAGTTTCTGTGAGTGCATCGAAAATGCGCTGCATGCGCCTTCCTTCCCGCCCATCGACTGGCAGGAGGAGCTTCTGCGCCCGTTCGGCACCGCGCTCGCGCTGTCCGTCGGCATGAAGATCTACGAACAGCAGATCATCGCGCTCAAGACCGCGATGCTCGCGGAAATGGCGTCGGAAGCGCAGAACAAGGAGATCAAACAATAACACAGCGCACAGAAAATCCCGCTCGGCGGGATTTTTCGTTTGCGCTTTTGTTTTTCTTGTTTTTTGCGGGAGAATGTGTTACAATGAAAAATGAAAGAGAAATCTGAAACGCAGAGAGGCAAAAATCGCTATGGAAAGAACACATATTGCAGAGATCTATCGTGACGTCGCCGCGTTCGACGGCAAGACGGTGACCGTCGCAGGCTGGGTGCGCACCGTGCGCGACTCCAAGGCGTTCGCGTTCGTCGAACTCAACGACGGCGCGTTCCGAGGCTGTCAGATCGTCGCGGAGCGCGAAAAACTCGGAAATTACGACGAGATCGCCCATCAGAACGTCGGGGCGAGCCTGATCGTGACGGGCGTCGTCGTGGCGACGCCGCAAAACAAGCAGCCCTTCGAGATCAAGGCGGCTTCGATCGCCGTGGAAGGGGAGTCCGTCCCCGAATACCCTTTGCAGAAGAAGCGCCATTCGGTGGAGTATCTCAGGGAGATCGCGCACCTGCGCCCCAGGACCAATCTCTTCAACGCGGTGTTCCGCATCCGCAGCGAGGCGGCGTTCGCGATCCACTCGTTCTTCAACGAGCGCGGGTTCGTGTATGTGCATACGCCCATCATCACGGGTTCGGACTGCGAGGGCGCGGGCGCGATGTTCCAGGTGACGACGCTCGATCTGGACAAGCTCAAGTCGCCCGTCGATTATAAAGAGGACTTCTTTGAGAAGCGCGCGTCCCTGACGGTGTCAGGTCAGCTCGACGTGGAGACGTACGCGATGGCGTTCGCGAACGTCTACACCTTCGGACCGACCTTCCGCGCGGAGCGCAGCAACACCGTCCGCCACGCCGCGGAGTTCTGGATGATCGAGCCCGAAATGGCGTTTTGCGATCTTGCGGGGGACATGGAAGTGGCGGAGGCGATGGTCAAGTACGTCATCCGCACCGTCATGGATAAGTGCAGGGACGAGATCGCGTTCTTAAATCAGTTCGTGGACAAGGGGCTCGTCGAGCGCCTCACCCACGTCGCGGAGAGCGAGTTCGTCCGCCTGCCCTACACCGAGGCGATCGGCATCCTCGAACGGGCGGTCAGGGACGGTGTGAAATTCGAATATCCCGTGTTCTGGGGCTGTGATCTGCAGAGCGAACACGAGCGCTACATCACGGAGACGGTGTTCAGAAAGCCCGTCTTCCTCACGGACTATCCCAAGGAGATCAAGGCGTTCTACATGCGCCTCAACGACGACAAGAAGACGGTCGCGGCGGCGGATCTGCTCGTCCCCGGCATCGGAGAGCTCATCGGCGGCTCCCAGCGCGAGGAGCGGCTGGACGTACTCAGGGAGAGAATGGCGGAGTGCGGGCTCAAAGAGGCGGATTACGATTGGTATCTCGACCTCAGAAAGTACGGCGGCACGACGCACAGCGGATTCGGACTCGGATTCGAGCGCATGATCATGTATCTGACCGGCGTGTCGAACATCCGCGACGTCATTCCGTTCCCCCGCACGGTGGGCAACCTCGCATTTTAAGCAAAGAGCAAAACAAGGAGAGAAGATATGATAAAGATCATCGTTGACGCAATGGGCGGAGACAATGCGCCCGGGGAGATCGTCAAGGGCGCGATCGAGGCGCTGGGGGACGAAAAGGAACTGTATCTGATTTTGACGGGCAAGGCGGACGCGGTCAATGCGGAGCTTGCCAAATACGAATACGACGCCGCAAGGGTGGAAGTCGTGGACTGCTCGGAGGTCATCGACATGAACGACGTGCCGACGGAGGCGGTCAAGAAAAAGAAAGATTCCTCCCTCGTGCGCGGGTTCTGGATGCTGAAAAAACAGGACGACGTCGACGGCCTCGTGACGGCGGGCTCGACGGGCGCGACCATCGTGGGCGGCCAGCTCATCGTCGGGCGGCTGCGCGGCGTCATGCGCGCGGCGCTCTGCCCCGCCATCCCTTCGACGAGCGGTTCCACTCTGCTGTGCGACTGCGGCGCGAACGCGGAATGCAAGCCGCAGATGCTCTGTCAGTTCGCGGTGCTCGCCTCCGCGTATGCGGGCGCGGCGTTCGGGAAAGAAAACCCGACGGTCGGACTTTTGAACAACGGCACCGAAGAGCACAAGGGCGATACTCTGCGCCAGCAGACCTATCACATGATGAAGAAAATGCCCGTCAACTTCGTGGGCAACGTCGAGGGCAGAGAGCTCAACTACGGCAATACCGACATCGTCGTCTCGGACGGTTTCTCGGGCAACGTCGCGCTCAAATCGGTGGAAGGGTGCGGCAAGCTCGTCCTGAGCGAGCTCAAAGCGATGTTCACCTCGTCCCTTTGGGCAAAACTCGGCTATGTGCTGTTTATGAGAAAGGCGGTCAAAGGGATGCGTCAGCGCCTCGATTTTGACCGCTACGGCGGTTCCCTTCTGCTCGGGCTCAAAAAAGTCGTCATCAAGACGCACGGCTCTTCCAAGGCAAAGGCGGTGCGCGCGGCGGTGCATCAGGCGATCAACGCGGTGCGCAACAACACCGTCGGCGCGATGGAAGAGCGCCTGCAGTCCGTCAATTGGGAGCAACTGAGCGATGAATCTGACGGAAATTGAGGGCATCATCGGCTATCGCTTTCACGACAGAGATTTGCTCCTGCGCGCGCTCACGCACATTTCGTATGCGAACGAGCATGGCGGCGAGAGCTACGAGCGATTGGAATTTTTGGGCGACGCGGTCATTCAGCTTCTCGTGTCCGAACGGCTGTACGGCATGGGCGGCGACGAGGGCGTGATGACGATGCGTCGGCAGAAGCTCGTCTCGGCGGAGCCGCTCGAAGAGGCGGTGCGCCGCCTCGGATTGCAGAATTACCTCTTGCACGCGGGCGGGAGCGAGAACGTCGGGAAAAAGGCAATCTCCTCCATCTTCGAGAGCGTGACGGCGGCGATCTATCTGGACGGCGGCGCGAAGGAAGCGCGGCGGTTCGTCATCTCCAATCTCTTTTTCGAGGTGGGGGGAGACAGGAACTATAAGGGCGAATTGCAGGAGCTTTTGCAATCGCACGGGATGCATCCCGTCTACACCATGCTGGAAAAGAAGGGGGAGGATCACCACCCCGTCTTTTGCGCCATGGCGGAGGCGGACGGGCTGACGGCGACGGGCGAAGGCGGCAGCAAGCGCGCGGCGGAACAGGAAGCGGCGAAGGCTCTGCTTGACTTGATCAAAAGGAAAAAAATAAGTTGAATTTCAAGGGAATGCAGCTTGTCGGCTTCAAATCGTTCGCCGACAAGACGACAATTACATTTGACGACGGGGTGACCTGCATCGTCGGACCGAACGGCTGCGGTAAATCCAACGTCGCGGACGCGGTGCGCTGGGTGCTCGGCGAGCAGTCCGCAAAGAACATGCGCGGTTCGAGCATGCAGGACGTCATCTTCAACGGCACGGAGAAGCGCAAGTCGCTCTCCTTCTGCGAGGTGACGCTGACGTTCGACAACACTTCCCGCATCTTCGACATCGATTACGACGAGGTGTCCATGACCAGGCGGCTCTTCCGCAGCGGCGAGAGCGAGTATCTCCTCAACAAGCAGAGCTGCCGCCTCAAGGACATCGTCGCCCTCCTTCACGGCGTGGGCATCGGCAAAGAGGGTTATTCCATCATCGGGCAGGGCAAGGTCGAGCAGATCATGAACGCGAAGCCCGAAGACCGCCGCGCCATCTTTGAAGAGGCGACGGGCATCATGATCTTCAAGGGCAGGAAGGGGGAGATCGAGCGCAAGCTCGAATCTTCCACGGACGATCTCAATCTGTTTTTGCAGCGCATGTCCGAGGTGGAACGCCAGGTAGGCCCTCTTTCCCGCCAGGCGGAGACGGCGAAGAAATACAACGAACTGTATGCCGAGCTGAAGGTCACCGAGTGCAACGCTTACCTCTACCGTTACGAGAACGCGGCGGGGGAGAAGGCGGTCATCCGCGAGGAGGCGGAGCGGCTGGATCGGAGCATCGCCAAGCTCAACGAGGAGATCGACGGGATCGCCGCGAAGGCGGAAGTCAACCGCGGCCGCATCGACGGCGCGGACAGGGAGCTGTCCGAGCAGAACGCGAAGCTGTTGCAGCTCACCGTCGGGCTCGAGCGCAAGAGCGGCGAGGCGCAGCGCGTCAAGGACAAGGCGGGATTCTTCCGCAACCAGCTCCAGAGCGCGAACGACAAGATCGGCTATTCGATGCGCCGCATCGACGCCATCGAGAAGGAACTCAAATCGGGCGAAAAGAACCGCGGGACGAGCGAAAAGCGGCTCGCGGCGGCGAAGGCGGAGTGCGAAAAGCTGTCGGAAAGGCTGTACGAACTGCTCGGCGAGATCACGGCGTTCGAAAAAGAATCGGACGAGACGCGGAAAAGCGTGCTCTCCTCCGCGGAGAATCTTTCCGCGGTCAAGGAGAACAAGGGCTCGCTGACGGCGCGCAAGCAGGCGACGGAAGAGCGCCTCTCCGAGGTGCAGAGCGCGCTGGCGCGGCTGGAAAGCCGCAAGGCGGCGCTGCAGGCGGAGTATGAGAACTGCGCCGCGGAAGAGATGAAGTGCAGGGGCGTCCTGGACGACGAAAAGACGGCGTTTGCGTCCGTCTACGAAAAGCAGGACGGCATCAACGAAAAGCTCAACCGCATCCGCCAGGAGGTGTTCGGCTGCAACGCGCAGATCTCCTCCCTCAAAGAGAATCTGGATTTCTACATCGGGCTGAAAAATCGGTTCGACGGCTATAAGTATTCGGTCAAAAAGCTCATGAGCGAGGCGAAGAACAATCCTTCCCTCGCGGCGAAGCTCAAGGGCGTCATCGCGGACATCGTCAGCTGCGAGGAAAAGTACGAAGTCGCGCTGGAGACGGCGTTCGGCGGGGCGATGCAGAACATCGTCACGGCGACGGCGGACGACGCGCGCCAGCTCATCGAATATCTGAAAAAGACGGGCGGCGGCATCGTCACCTTCCTGCCCGTGGACAGCATGAAACCGCACTTTGCCTCCCGTGAGATCGGGCAGGCGATCAGAGAGACGGGCGCGCTGGGCATGGCGACCGACCTCGCCTCCTACGATCCGTACTATGACAGCGTCATCCGCAATCTGCTCGGCAACACGCTCGTGTGCGACAACATCTATCACGCCACGGCGATCGCGCGCAAATATCGCTCGGCGTTCCGCATCGTCACGCTGGACGGAGACATCGTCTCGACGAGCGGCGCGATGACGGGCGGCTCCAAAAAACAGGAGAGCGGCAACCTGCTCGCCAACGAGCGCAAGATCAAGGAGTGCGAGGAGGCGATCGAGGAGAAGAAGGCGTATCTCGTGAAGCTGGAAGAGATGGGTAAGCGCCTCGAAGAGCAGCGCGACGGCGTGGAGCGCGAAGTGGAGGCGCTCCGCGCGAAATTCCAGAGCGCGAAATCCGACCTCGCGGCGCTGACGCAGAAGCAGGAGGCGATCGCCGCATCCGTCGCGGAGACGGAGGAGAGCGCGCGGGAATACGCGGACGCATTGGACGCGCTCCGTCGCAAGGCGAGCGAGATCGACAGCGAATTCACCCTCTCGGCGGAGGACGAAGAGACGCTTTCGGCGCTCAAGGCGAAGGCGGCGCGCCGCATGGAAGACCAGCAGGCAAAGTATGCGGCGGTCAAGGAAGAATACGACGCGAAGAGCGCGAAGTGCAACGAGCTCAAGATCGAGATCGCGGCGCTGATGGGCGCGATCGAGACGGAGGGGAGCAACCGCAAGCGCCTCAGCGACGAAAAGGAGGGGCTGCTCGCCGAAATGGAGGATACCCGCCGCAACATCGCGGGCATGGAGACGGCGATCGCGGAGCTCGACCGCGAGGCAGAGCGCAAGGCGCTCACGCCCGAGGAGCGCGCCGAGGTGGACGCTCTTCGCGCCAAGATCGCCGCGCTGACCGAGGAAAAGAAGGTCTGGAATGCGGAGATCGTGCTCATGGACAGCAGGAAGAACGAGCTTCTGGGTCAGATCTCCTCCATGCAGGACAGAAAGTTCCAGTGCGAGCTCAATCAGAGCAAGATCGACGCGGCGCTGCAAAACGCGCAGGAGCGCATTTCGGAAGAGTACGGGCTCGATTACGAGGGCTGTCTGCCCCTCAAATCTCCCGACTTCGACATGAAGGGCAGCGCGTCGCTCATCAATTCGCTCAAACACAGGATCAGCGCGCTCGGCGCGGTCAATCCCAACGCCATCGACGACTACGAACAGGTGCGCGCCCGCTATGAGGAGATGCAGGTCCAGCAGGCGGACCTCGAAAAGGGCATCGAGGATCTGAGGTCGGTGCTTGAGACGCTCAAGACGGAGATGCGCAAGAAGTTCGACGAAGGGTTCCGACAGATCGGCGAAAACTTCAAGACGACGTATCGCGAGCTGTTCGGCGGCGGCCGCGCGGAATTGCAGATGGAGTACGAAGAGGGGCAGGATCCCCTGGACGCGGGCGTGGAGATCTTCGCCTGCCCGCCGGGCAAGAAGCTCACGAAGATCTCGCTGCTTTCGGGCGGCGAGCGGGCGCTGACGGCGATCGCCATTCTCTTCGCCATTTTGAAGCTCCGTCCCATGCCCTTCTGTATCCTCGACGAGATTGAGGCGGCGCTCGACGAGGCGAACGTCGACCGCTTCGCGCAGTATCTCAAAAATTTCTCCAAGGACACGCAGTTCATCGTCATCACGCACAGAAAGCCGACGATGGAGCAGGCGGACAGCCTGTTCGGCGTCACCATGGAGGAGAGGGCGTATCGAAAATCGTCTCCGTCAAGCTTTCCGAGCTCGAAGAAAAGCTGGGTGGCGACACGGTGGCATAAGGAGAGAGACATGGCATTTTTCGGCAAGCTCTTCGGAGCGCTCAAAAAGACCAAAGAGAACGTATCGACGAAACTTCGGCTTCTCTTTGCGAAAAATAAGCTCGGCGACGAGTTTTACGACGAGCTGGAGGAGATCCTCATCTCTGCGGACGTCTCCGTCCGCACGGCGGAGGACATCATCGAACAGGTCAAGGAGGAGGCGATCGGCGAAAAGCTCAAGGACCAGAATTTCGTCATCGACCTGCTCAAGGACATCCTGCAGGACACCCTCGAACAGGCGGAGACGCCGAAGATCGAGTATCCCGCCGTCATCATGCTCGTGGGCGTGAACGGCGTGGGCAAGACGACGACGATCGGCAAGCTCGCGCACTGGTTCAAGGCGCAGGGGAAATCCGTCGTGCTCGCGGCGGGCGACACCTTCCGCGCGGCGGCGGCGGAGCAGCTCTCCGTGTGGGCGGACCGCTCGGGCGTGCGCATCGTCAAGCACGAGGAGGGGAGCGATCCCTCCGCGGTCGTCTTCGACGCCGTCTCGTCCGCCAAGGCACGAAAGACGGACGTCGTGATCGTGGACACGGCGGGGCGGCTGCACGTCAAGACCAACCTCATGCAGGAGCTGACCAAGATGCACCGCGTCGTGGAACGGGAATATCCCGAGGCGAAGTTCTATAAACTGCTCGTGCTGGACGCGACGACGGGGCAGAACGCCTTCAATCAGGCGAAGGTGTTCGACGAGTCCGTCGATCTGGACGGCATCGTGCTGACCAAGCTGGACGGCACGGCGAAGGGCGGGTTCGTCGTCTCGCTGTGCGGCGAGCTGGGCATTCCCGTCTGGTTCGCGGGCGTGGGCGAAAAGATCGACGACATCGAGCGCTTCGACGCGGAAGAATTCGTGGAGGGCTTCTTTTGATGAAGACGGAAAAGGAGAAGATGCTCGCAGGGGAGCTGTATTATTCTTATGACCCTGAGCTGCGCGCCGAACTTTTGCGCGCGCGGGTGCTGTGCGAAAAGCTCAACCGCACGAGCGTCGCGGACGAAGCGGAACGCACCCGCATTCTGAAGGAACTGTTCGGTTCCACGGGCGAGCGCATCGACGTGCTCTCCGACTTTCATTGCGATTACGGGAGCAACATTCACGTCGGTGAGAACTTTTTCATGAACTACGGCGGCGTCATCCTCGACGTGTGCAAGGTGACGATCGGCGACAACTGCATGATCGCGCCGCAGGTGGGCATCTACGCCGCCTATCATCCCATGGACCCCGAGACGCGCAACAGCGGCAGGGAGTACGGCGCGCCGATCACGATCGGAAACAACTGCTGGATCGGCGGCAGGGCGGTCATCAATCCCGGCGTGACGCTCGGAGACAACGTGGTGGTCGCGTCCGGCGCGGTCGTCACGAAATCGTTCCCCTCCGACGTGCTCATCGGCGGCGTCCCCGCGCGCATCCTCAAATATCTTAACGGCTCCGAAAAAAGAGAGGAGACGCTCTGAAAAAAATTTTCCCCTGTCATGCAAAAATGCTTGACAGGGATTTTTTTATCTGGTACAATGACGCGGTGTAAAGCGAAAATGCTTGACGGGGCGGAAATGGAAGACGAATTGCGGGACAATCTGGCAAAGAGCGTTGCTTTTCTGGAGCTATGGGACGTGTACGGCGCCCTGCTTACCGAGCGCCAGCGCCTGGTCACAGATCTGTTTTTTAACTGCGACCTCTCCCTTTCGGAGATCGCCGAACAGACGGGCGTCTCTCGTCAGAGCGTTTCGGACTGCATTCACAAAGTGAAGAGGCAGCTTGGCGGATACGAAGAAAAACTCGGCTTCGTCCGCGCGATGCGGCGGGAGCGGGAGGCGCGCGCCGCCCTCTCCGCGAGGCTCAAAGATCGGATAGAGCGCATGAAAGGGGAACACCCCGAACTGAAAAGCGAGTTGGAAGCGCTGGAAAGCGCGTTGCAAGAGGAGTGACATGGCATTATTCGGTTCCTTATCGGAGCGACTCAATCATATTTTTTCAAAACTGACGGGGCGCGGCAAGCTCACCGAGCTTGAGATCAGGCAGGCGATGCGCGAAGTTCGGATCGCGTTGCTCGAGGCGGACGTCAACATCAAAGTAGCAAAACAATTCATCGCCGACGTCTCGGAAAAGGCGGTCGGACAGGAAATACTGACTTCGCTCAATCCCTCTCAGCAGGTCATCAAGATCGTCAACGAAGAACTGATCGCGCTGATGGGCTCGAAAAACGCGAAGCTGGAAGTGGCGTCCAAGCTGCCGACCGTCATCATGATGTGCGGCTTGCAGGGAGCGGGCAAGACGACGCTGTGCGGCAAGCTCGCGGTGCTTCTGAAAAAGCAGGGCAAGCGTCCCCTTCTGGTGGCGGGCGACATCTATCGTCCCGCGGCGATCGACCAGCTCAAAGTGGTCGGCGGCAAGGCGGGCGCAGAGGTGTTCGAGCGCGGCACGCAGAGCGTGGTCAAGACCGCGAAGGAGGCGGTCGAGTATGCGCGCAGAAACGGTTTTGACACCGTGATCATCGATACGGCGGGGCGGCTGCATATCGACGAGGCGCTCATGACCGAGCTGGAAGACATCACGAAGGCGGTCGAAGTGACGGAGATCCTTCTGACGGTAGACGCCATGACGGGACAGGACGCGGTCAACGTCGCGGAGACGTTCAACAGGCGGCTTTCGATCACGGGCGTGATCCTGACCAAGCTGGATGGCGACACGCGCGGCGGCGCCTGCCTCGCCATCAAGGCGGTCACGGGCAAGCCCATCAAATTCATCGGCGTGGGAGAAAAGATCACCGATCTCGAGCCCTTCTATCCCGACCGCATGGCGAGCCGCATCCTGGGCATGGGCGACGTGCTCTCCCTCATCGAGAAAGCGCAGGAGGCGGTCACCGAGGAGCAGGCGAAGAAGATGCAGGAGCGGCTCAAAAAGAGCCAGTTCACCTTGAGCGACTATCTCGAACAGTTCGAGGCGATGAAGCGGATGGGCGGCGCGCAGGCGATGCTCTCCATGATGCCGAACATGGGTAAACTCAAGATCGGCGAGGGGGACATCGACGAGAAGAAGCTCGAGCGCACGAAGGCGATCATCCTCTCGATGACGGCGGAGGAACGCGAAAATCCCGCCATCGTCAACTCTTCGAGAAAGCGGAGAATCGCGCAGGGGAGCGGCACGACGGTGCAGGAGATCAATCAGCTCCTCAAACAGTACGAGCAGATGAAACTGCTCATGAAGCAATTGAAAGGCGGCAAGGGCAAATTCAGAATGCCCTTCTGACATAAAACAAAAAACAATCTTTAATCAGTTGGAGGTATCCTATGGCAGTAAAAATGAGAATGATGCGTATGGGCGACAAGAAGAGCCCCGTATATCGTATCGTAGTGGTAGACAGCAGAAAGGCGCGCGGCGGCGAGTACATCGACAAGATCGGTTTCTACAACCCCTGCACCGAGCCCGCTGAGCTGAACGTAGACGTCGAGAAGGCGAAGGACTGGCTCTCCAAGGGCGTACAGCCCACCGAGACCGTCAAGAGCCTGATGGTAAAGGTCGGCGCTATGGAGAAATCTGCGAAGCTCTCCGCTCCCAAGACGAACGACAAGAAAAAGAAGAACTGATTTTTTCCGCTTCGCGATAATAGCTTGAAAGGAGGCTGAAAGTTATGGTTCTGGATCTGGTGAAATACATCGTGGATCAATTTGCCGAGAACAAAGCGGAGATCGAGTATCAGATCGAAGAGAAGGACGGCGAGACGGAGATCACGGTACTGCTTGCACCCGAAGACATGGGCAAAGTGATCGGCAAGCAGGGCAAGATCGCAAAGGCGATGAGAACACTCGTTCGCTCCGCTTCCGTCAAGGAAGGCAAGAAGTACGCCGTTGAGATCCGCGAAAAGGGCAAGGCGGAATAAGCTCCGCCCTCGACGCAAAGAAAAAGCGTGAGCCATCCGCCGTGCGGATGGCTCTTTTGTATCTGTTATGAAAGTATTGGAAATCGGACGTATTTTGAAGCCGCAGGGCATCCGCGGCGAGCTGAAAGTGCAGCCGTTTACGGACACGGCGGAGGACCTCGCTTATTACAAAGAGGTCTGGATCGGAGAGCGCGGCTATCGCGTGCTCTCCTTCCGCACGGGCGGCGGTGCGGCATATTTCGGATTGCGCGGCGTGCCCGACCGCAACGCGGCGGAGCTTTTGCGCGGCGCGGTGCTGAGCGTACCCTATGAAGAGAAGAAACCGCTCCCCGACGGGCAGTATTACGTCGCCGACTTGCTCGGCTGCGAGGTGCAGGATGAGAGCGGCGCGCGCATTGGCGAGCTGACGGACGTCACGCAGGCGGCGACGGATATCTATACCGTCAGGGCGGGGGAAAGAGAGATCCTGTTCCCCGCGGCGGATGGGGTCGTCCTGCGCGTGGACGTAGAGGACAAAAAGGTGGTCGTGGACCGCAAGCGCTTTTCGGAGGTGGCTGTGTGAACTATCGCTGTCGCGTCCTGCCGCAGGGCGGGGAGGCCCGCGTCCGCGTGCCCGGATCCAAGAGCATCACCAACCGCGCGCTCCTCTTGTCGGTGCTCGCGGAAGGCGAGAGCGTCCTTTCCGGCGTACAGTCGAGCGCGGACGCCGCAGTCTTTGCAGATTGCGTGCGTTCGCTCGGATATGACGTCGAGGCGGAGGGCGACGTCTGCCGCGTGCGCGGCGGCGCGATCAGAAAGAGCGAAGCTTCCCTCTATGTGGGGAGCGCGGGCACCGCTGCGCGCTTTCTGACCGCGCTTTTGGGACTTTCGAAGGGCGTTTACACCCTCGACGCGTCCGAACAGATGCGCCGCCGCCCCATGCAGCCCCTTTTGGACGGGCTGGCCTCGCTGGGCGCAAAAGTCGAATACCTGGGCGAAGCGGGGCATTTCCCCTTCCGCATCCGCGGCGCGGGGCAGGGCGGGGAAGTGACGGTGGACGTCGGCAAGAGCAGTCAGTTTCTGAGCGGGCTCCTCATCGCCGCGCCCGTTTGCGGCGGGCTGACGGTGCATGTGCAGGGCAGCCACGGCATGGCATATGTGCAGATGACCGCAGATATGATGCGGGAGTTCGGCGTGACGGTGCGCCGAGAGGGTAACACCTTCTTCGTGCCTGCCGGCAAATACCGCCCGCGCGCCTATCGCGTGGAACCCGACCTTTCCGCCGCCTGCTATTTTTACGCGCTGGCGGCGATCACGGGCAAGCAGATCGAAGTGGAGGGGGTGGAGCTTCCCTCCCTTCAGGGCGACGCGGCGTTCCTCTCCGTCCTGAAAGAGATGGGCGCGGAGGTAAACGGCGGACGGGTGCGCGGCACGGGCATCCTGCACGGGGTGACCGTGGACATGAGCGCGTTTTCCGATCAGGCGATCACGCTCGCGGCGATCGCCTCGTTTGCGGATTCTCCCACCCTCATCACGGGCATCGGTCACATCCGATTGCAGGAGAGCGACCGCCTGCATGCGATCGCGACGGAGCTTGCCCGCCTCGGCGGCAAGGCGGAGGAGGGGCAGGACTATCTCAGGATCTATCCTGCGGCTCTGCACGGCGGCACGGTCAGGACGTACGACGATCACCGCATGGCGATGGGCTTCTCGCTCATCGGGTGCAGGGTGGACGGCGTGACGATCGAGCACGCGGAGTGCTGCGCCAAGACGTTTGCGGAATACTTCGACGTATTGTCCGCGCTTTCGGAGCAAACATGAGAATTGACATTTTGACGCTCTTTCCCGAAATGTTCGAGCCGCTCAGACAGAGCATCATCGGCAGGGCGCGCAGGGAAGGAAAAATAGAGATCAACGTGGTGAACATCCGCGACTATACCGAGGACAAGCATCTGAAGTGCGACGACTATCCCTTCGGCGGCGGCGCGGGCATGGTGATGATGGCGCAGCCCATCGGCTCCGCGATCGAGGCGATCGATCCGAACCACGAGGCGCGCCGCATCTACCTTTCGCCCAAGGGCAGGGTGTTTCATCAACAGATGGTGTTCGAATACCTCTCGTACGACAGGCTGCTGTTGCTGTGCGGGCATTACGAGGGCGTCGATCAGCGCGTTTTGGAGCTGTTCATCGACGAGGAAGTCTCCATCGGCGACTATGTGCTGACGGGGGGAGAGCTCCCCGCCATGGTGATCGCCGACTGCGTCTCGCGGTATGTGGACGGCGTGCTCTCGGCGGGTTCGCTCGTGGATGAGAGCTTTTCGGAAAATCTGTTGGAATATCCGCAGTACACCCGCCCCGTCGAGTACCGCGGGCTCACCGTGCCGGAAGTGCTCAGGAGCGGTGATCACGGCAAGATAGACGCGTGGCGGCGCGCGCAGGCGGAGGCGGAGACGCGGAAAAAGCGCCCCGACCTTTTGGGAGAAGAAAAATGAAACACATTCAATGGTACCCCGGTCACATGACCAAGGCGATGCGCATGATGGGAGAGGAGATCGGTCTTTGCGACGCGGCGCTCTGCGTGCTGGACGCGCGCTGTGCGGCGGCGTCCTTCAACCCGAAGCTCAAGGAGCTCTTTCAGGGCCGCCCCGTGCTGTACGCGCTGAACAAGGCGGACCTCGCCGATCCCGCCGAGACGGACGCTTTTGTGCGGCTCATCGAGGGCAAGGGCGCGTTTGCGGTCAAGACGGCGGCGACGGGCATGGGCGCGAAGCGCGCGCTCGTGCAGAAAATTGCGGCGATGACGGCGCCCCTGCGCGAAAAGAATGCGGAAAAGGGGCTGACGCGCCCCGTCCGCGTCATGGTGGCGGGCGTGCCGAATACGGGAAAGAGCACGATCATCAACCTCTTGAAAGGCGAAAAGAAGGCGGTCACGGGAGACAAGGCGGGCGTCACGCGCGGCAAACAGTGGATCAGGTGCGAAGGGTTCGACCTGCTCGACACCCCCGGCACAATGCCGCCCGCGTTTGAAAATCAGACGCTGGCGCGCCACCTCGCCTACGTCGGCAGCATCAACGACGACATCCTCGAGACGGACGAGATCGCGCTCGCCCTTCTGGGAGAGCTGCGCGAAAGGTATCCCGCGATTTTGCGGGAAAAATTTGCCTGCGAGGAGAGCGAGCCGCTCGCCATGCTCGAATGCGTGTGCCGCCGCCGCGGATTTTTGCAGCGGGGCGGGGCGTTCGACTACGAGCGCGGCGAAAAGGCGCTCATCGACGATTTCCGCAAGGGGAAGCTCGGCAGGATCTCGCTGGAGCGGGCGGAAGAATATGCGGAGACGGGATATTGATGGATAAGCTTGCATACGAAAGGAAATGGCAGGAGAAGGGGTATCCGCTGGTGGCGGGCGTGGACGAAGTGGGCCGCGGGCCGCTTGCGGGACCCGTGGTCTGCGCCTGCGTCCTGATGCCGACGGACGAGCTCATCGAGGGCGTGGACGACAGCAAGAAGCTGACCAAGAAGAAGCGGGAGAAACTCGCCGCGCTCATCCGCGAGCGGGCGATCTGCTATCGGATCGAGGAAGTCTCGCACGAAGTCATCGACGAGATCAACATTTTACAGGCGACACGCCTCTGCATGAAGCGCGCGGTCGAGGGCATGGAAGTGTCTCCCTCCTGCGTGCTGACGGACGGCAACATGACGCTGGACGTTTCCCTCCCGCAGGAATCAATCGTCGGCGGCGACGCGAAGAGCTATACGATCGGCTGCGCGAGCATTCTCGCCAAAGTCTACCGCGATGCGCTGATGGAGCGCGCGGCGGAAAAATATCCGTGGTACGGCTTTGAAAAGAATGCGGGCTACGGTACGGCGAAACACATCGAGGGCATCAGGGAGCACGGCTTATGCGAGATACACAGAAGGACCTTCGCCGCAAAATTCTCGGCAGAGCGGGAGAGCGAAGGGCACTCCGATACTTAAAGAGGGCGGGGCTTCGCCTGCTCGAACGAAACTGGCACACCCCCTTCGGCGAGGCGGATCTCGTCATGCGCGACGGGGAAGAGACCGTCTTCGTCGAGGTCAAGCTGCGTTCAAACGAAGGGTACGGCGCGCCCGCGGAAGCGGTCGATCGGAAGAAGCGGGAGAGATACCGCAAGATGGCGCTCTATCGCTTCGGCGGAAGGGAAGAAGCCTTCCGCTTCGACGTGGTGGAAGTCTGCGGCAAAAAAATCAGCCACATTCGGGATGCTTTTTGAAAAATAGACGGCAAAAACGCTTGCCAGAGCGGGAAAAGTATAGTATAATAACCAAGACTTCGAGTGGTCCTCTGTTTTTTTGCGCCCCAAAGAGCGGCGAAAGTATCGATAAAACACGAACACTATGTTAATATGGAGGTAAAGTCATGAAAGGATTGTTGGAAGCGATCGAGGCGGAACAGCTCAAGAAAGAGGTTCCCGTATTCAACGTAGGCGATACGGTCAAAGTCGGCTATCGCATCATCGAGGGCGGCAAGGAGAGAATCCAGAACTTCGAGGGCGTCGTCATCGCAAAGCAGCACGGCGGCGTGAACGAGTCGTTCACGGTCAGAAGACTGTCCTTCGGCATCGGCGTGGAGAGAACGTTCCCCATCCATTCCCCGAAGGTCGCGTATGTCACCGTCGTAAGAGCAGGTAAGGTCAGAAGGGCGAAGCTCTACTATCTGAGAGGCTTGACGGGCAAGGCTGCAAAGGTCAAGGAAGTAAGATAATCCCAAACGAACAAAAACCGTTGCCAAAAAGGCGACGGTTTTT
This sequence comes from uncultured Clostridia bacterium, assembly GCA_944342055.1. Lineage (GTDB taxonomy): Bacteria > Bacillota > Clostridia > Christensenellales > Borkfalkiaceae > RGIG8762. Next base: position 27,574 of record CALVME010000053.1, read on the forward strand.
TTCGTTTGACCTTGAAACGGACAAAAAATTGTGCTATACTGAATGGAAACAAGAGAAAAAAGAGAGGGAAAAGAAGTATGCTTGCGAAGGTAAAATGCTTTGCGCTGAACGGGCTGGAAGGAATCGGGGTGGACGTCGAAGCCGACGTGAGCAACGGGCTCCCGAGCTGCGACATCGTGGGTTTGCCCGACGCGGCGGTCAAGGAATCGCGCGAGCGGGTGAGAAGTGCCGTGAAGAACAGCGGGTTCCGCTTTCCGACGCACAAGGTGACGGTCAACCTCGCGCCCGCCGATCTCAAGAAGGAGGGCGCGCACTTCGATCTTGCGATCGCAATGTGTCTGCTGCGCGCCACGGGACAGGTCGTGTTTTTTGCCCCCGATCTGGTGTTTTTGGGCGAGCTCGCGCTGGACGGTTCGCTCCGCCCCATCCAGGGCATTCTCCCCATTCTGATTTCCGCGCGCGCCGCGGGATATCGGACGTTCTTCGTCCCTGCGCAGAACGCCAACGAGGCTTCTTATCTTTCGGGCATTCGGGTGTATCCTGTCCGGTCTCTCGCGGAGGCGGTAAATCACCTTGGCGGCGAGGCGGCGATCGAGCCCGTAAAGGAGCGCGTCTTTGCCGCATCCGCGTGCGACGAGCGCTTCGATCTCTCCCTGGTCAAGGGACAGCGGGTGGCGAAGCGGGCGCTGGAGATCGCCGTCGCGGGC
>CALVME010000054.1 GCA_944342055.1 uncultured Clostridia bacterium
AAAAAGAGCAAAGCGCGAAATGAAGATGACGATTGCCGAGATAGCGGAAAAAGCCAACTTGCCCAAAGGAACGGTGCAAAACATCTTTGCGGGATATGTGCCGAACCCGAGAAGCGATACCGTGGAATTTTTTTTGTAAAAAAGTCAAAATTTTTTCCGAAAAACGCTTGACAAATGCCTGTGTATATGGTAGAATATACTTGTAAAACAGATGAGGGGCAACACCCCGAAGGAGATTAAAAATGATCGTGACAGTCGAACTTGCAGCAAAGAAAAATGCGGAGCTTGGGTTTCCCGCTCTTGTAGGGAGCGAGAGGCAGATTGCTTGGGCGGAACAAATTCGCTACAATCTTTGGGTTGATAAGGGAAGACGGACAGAGGAGAACGAATTTGCGTATTCTCAGGCGCGCAAGGAGCACGGCGAGGAGGCCGAGAAACAAATTGAAAGAATGAAGGAACTTTTTGAAAAAAAATGCGACAAGATTTTTTCTCAAACGAGCGCAAGCGTATGGATCGAGAGACGTTACGAACTACCGCGTATGCTCATAGGTATGAATCATAGTATAGCAAGGGGCCTTGGTGTAAAGCCTTATGGGGATAACGTGTTGTAAAGGCAAGAAAAAGAACATGAGCAATTAACAAAACAGCCCCAGCGGGGCGGGCATAAAGCCCCGCAAAGGAGTTTGAAGATGAGAACGGAAGCAAGGAAACTATCCCAAAAAAGGTATCAGCAAAAAGGCGTCGTGCAGGAACGCCTGCGGAGCTACAACCTCCGCCTCCACGTCGTGCATGACGCGGACGTCATTGCAAAGCTTGACAGCGTGGAAAACAGATCGGGGCATATCAAGGCTCTCATCCGCGCAGATATTGCAAAAAAAGAAGAATAATTTTCGAAAAAACTTCCGAAAAACGCTTGACAGAAGTGGAAATCGTTGCTGAATGCGAACGCAATGACCTTTGAGTATCAAAACAAGAAAAAAAACGGAGGCAAGCGCCTCCGTTTTTTCTGCTTAGCCTTTTCAGGCATCAACAAAGAGATTAAAAATGTTGTTTTAATCCACAGGGATCGCTCCCTGACAGCCGACGTTTCCGTGCGGCTCTCCACGCCCTTCGGCGAGGATGAGTCAATTATAGCACGCAAAATTTCGGATGTCAACAGTATCTCACTATTTAGAGTGAGAATTTTTTCCCGCGTCTTGTCGCGTCCCCTTCAAACCACACGGCATCATAGTCCACATACGCGCCGCCCGCGTACTGCGGTATCTCGCGCCTGAACGCCCACAAAGCAATAATGCCCGCGTATAACGCCATGAGAAGCCCCACAACGCCAAGAGCCGTCATTCCATATAAGAAGCCGAGGACGGCTCCCACGAGGCTTACAGCCCCCACCAGCGCGGTCACGACGCCCGCGACGATCTTTTTCCCCGTGAAGGTGCAGTCGCGAAGGACGCAGCGGAATGCCGACGGGATGCAGACGACAAACGGCATGAGGGGCCCAAAAATGAGATTTTGTATAGTATGACCCGCCTCATGCTGTTTGAGAGAGAGCGCAGCGCCAGAGCTAACGAAAAAGAACGCCCCGAGGCTTACGCCACCCCATGCGCGCCCGACTTCGAAGTAGACGCGCCCGTGGAAGACGAGCGGCTGCTTCCCGCCGATGATGAGAGCGAACGCCCCCACGGCGCCGATGAGCGTCATGACGATGCCCCATGTACAGCTCCACACCCAAAAGAGGACGGTCTTAACCTTCGCCATCGGTCTTGTCTTCCTTCGCCTTTTCGATCTGCTTGCCGACTTGATGGATGCCGACCGAGCCAAGCCCTGAAGCAAGCCCCACGAGGACGGCGGAGAGCGCGTTCTCGGCGGGCATGACCTCGGGGACGAAGAAGTACGCCACGAGGCCGAGGGCGATGCCGAGCACTGCCGCCCACACGGGGATGAGGCTCGTCCAGATGGCGGGGGCATCCTTGACGAGGGACTTGTAGACCGCCATCACAAAGTAGACGATACCCACGATGACGGGAACGCTGATGATTTCGAGTGCACTTTCCATTTCTTACCTCCAGATTTTTTATCAAACCGTATGATTTACGCCGCTTTTCGCCAAAAAGTCGCGTATCTCGTGCTTTACCTGGGTCTCGTAGGCAAGGGCGCGCTCGGTCTCGCCGTTCGCGTGACCGTTCTTGAGCGCGGTCGCCGTCGCCTCTCCCAGGCTCATGGCCGCCAAGGTACCGCGAATCTGCAAAAGTTCGAGTTCGCGGCGCTCTGCGTCCTTCTTTTCCTGATTTTCCTGCCTCTTCGTTTCCCACCGCTTCAGCCGCCAGAAGAGCATCCCAACAAGTCCCGAGACGATGGCGGTCGGAAGCCCGACGGCAAGAAGGAGCTGCCAAACCTCTGCCCCCTCCATCACACAACCACCTGTCCGTTGAACTTGATGTGCTTATAGACCACGCCGTTGTGCTTGACTTTCGCCTCCTTCACCGTCTCGTAGTAGTAGTATTCCAACTTGATCGTTGCGGTGATGGTTGATGTTGATTTCTGATATAAGTACACGCTTGCGCCGTGTTCCGTCTTTGTTGGCGTTACCGTTGCGCTCGATGGGCTTCTCGACACAACGCTCACGGCGGTAACAAACTTATCATCGCCGAGGTCGATTGTTTTCGTGACGCCTTTATATACTCGCGTTTTGTATCTGTAAGAATAAGATACCTCGCAAGTATATGTAACGCCCGGCGAACCGCTTCCCATTTGCGCTCTAATAGTTGCCCCGCTATAAGATATAGTCCAATGATCGCTCCCGCTTATTTGAGATGCGTATGTTACATAGCACTCATATTCACCATCTTCGCCAACTGTAAATGAATCATCACTGCCAGCGCCTGCACGGAAGGTGTGGCGTCCGCTTTTTGTTTTTTCCGAACTAAGTCCTGCCGTCGGCGCGCCTGATACGCTTTTCGTGGTCTCCGCCTCAACTTGCTTTTGAACTTCTGCGATCGGTATTCTCATACCGCACCCCCTTTACTCGGTGTCAATGTTCAGATAGCCGTCGCTGTCCGTGTAGACCTTCACCGTGCCAAACTGCGTTTGACTTGCGACGGGGACTTTCGCCTCGTCGGCGGTGATTGCTCCGATGTTTGCACGGGCTTGCTGTTTCTGCTCATCCGTCAAGGTCTGCGCGGTGGTCTTGACGTTGTTGTCGTCCGTCCAGACGGGGGCGGCGTTCCCGCCCGAGGTCAGTATCTGCCCCTGCGTTCCCGAGGCTGTCGGGGCATAAAAGGCAGGAGATGTGACATCTTGTCCGTTCAGGTTGATCTCCACCTGCAGGTTGTCTGCGATTTTTTCAAGCGCCTCGGAAAGGGCGTCCATTTGTGCATAGCTCGGGAGCGGGCCGTTTGACAGTTCGTTCGCCATGATGTTCCTCCTCAAATAATTCTGTAATTTCGGAAATTTGTAGTTCTCCACCGCAGTCGAAGCACCTAAGCCATGTCGGGCAAGGTTTTCTGCAGATGCGCCCGCGCTCGCAGGCAAGGCATAGCAGTTCGAGGCGGATCGTGGGGCTGTCTGTTATTCCGCGACTTCCCATGCCGCGCCATACTCCTCGGGCGAGAAGTTGGTGCCCTGTTTGCAGCGATAGACCGCGCCATCCGTCCATACCATGTATTCGCCCGTTTTGTAGATGTCCGTGGCGTTGGTGGGCGCTGCCCACGGGCGTGCCGTCGCCTTGCTTTTGCCATGCAGCGGCCGCCAGAACGTGCGCCATGTGGAATCGTTGTCGGGGTTGATGTCAGGGTAAATTGCGTTGTCGTGCGCCTGGAAGCATTCCCACGTCTGCCCTCTTGCGTTGCGGATGTCGCCCGAAGAATATGCGCCCGCCTCCCACGCCTGATACAGACCCGAAACGGCAAGTTTCTGCTCGTCGTCCTCGATCTGCGCGGTTTTCAAGAAACTTTGGGCAATGGCGACGAGGGAGGTATAGAGTGCGGGGATGTATTTGGCGTTCTCCTCCGCCTCTTTTTGTGCGGCGGAAGGCTCGACCCCGAAGTATTCGCGGGCATAGTCCTTGCAGGCCTTGACATAGGCGAGGTAGGCAGTATAGTCCGCGTCGTTGCGGTCGTCCATGCCCTTGCGGTTGACCGCGATCTCGTCCGCCGTGGCGTATTTCAGCCCCACGAGCGCGTTTACGATGTCCTCGTACCCTTTCGCGGTCACGCGGCCAAAAAACAGGTCATATTCGTACTGCGTCTGCTCGTCCTCGCCCGAAACCACCTCGGCAACATTTTCCGCATGGGATATATCGTACACATCCCCATGCAGACGCTTGATGTCAAATTCTTGCGGCGCAGATGCCGCCTGCGTCAAAACGCTTTGCTTCACGGCTTATTTCCTCCCTTAATTTCGATATTTTGATTTTTCCGTCTATGTAGTTCCTGCGGATCGAAGCGCTGTCGGAATGTGCGATATAGCCATTGTAGGCCATGTAGCGGCGCGCGCGGACAATGTTGTACTTGCCCTTGGCGATCGCGCGAAGGTTGCGTGCCGCCCGCAGGAAGATGGCCCTTCGGATCGTCGTCTTGTATCGATAAAACCGAAAACCGACGAAGTCGGTCGCCCGCCGCCGTTCCTTGTGGCTGCCCGTCGGATGCCCGCGCACATATGGCATTTTGTAGACCTGCCAATTTTGCTTTACGCGCAAAACGATCTGCGCGGCGCGCAAGTCGATATCCTTGCGGATGGCGTGCAGCTTGCGTTTGTTTGCGCCGTAGATTACTTCGTCGTCCATATACCGCACATAATGTTTCGCATACCGTTCTTCCTTGACGAAGCGGTCGATCTGCGTCAGATAGAAATTCGCAAAGTGCGCCGACGTGTACCAGCCGAGCGGAAGGCCGTCGCCCTTGTAGGTGTACAGAACGGCTCGGATCGCTTCCACGATGCGCCAGTCCTTAAACGTCCGCGACAACTTCTTCAGCAATATTCCCCGATCGATAGACGCATAAAACGACTTGAAGTCCAGCTGCAGGCAATATTTTGTGCCTCGGACGTCGCGAGTGGCGCGTCGGATAGCCTGCGCCGCGTAATGCGTGCCTCGCCCCTTGATGGACGCGCAGGAATACCTGTAGAACCGCTTTTCAAGTTCTGGCCCGACGATCAGCATGATCGCCCAATGCGCGCATTGATCTGGGAAAAACCGAGGCCTGCAGATTATGCGGTCCTTTTGTTTCGTTCCTTCTTTTCTATGTCCGATGGCGCCCGGGGAAAACCGGATAGGACGCTCGGCCAAGAACCTGCTCAGCTCCGCAGCGTATTCGTCCAGATGCTCCAGGACGCGGCGAACATTGCGTCTCTTTTTCTTTCCCTTAGCCGCCTTTGTAATTGCTTTTTTGCAATTTTCCAGGTCGGTTATCTGTTCAATACAAACTTTTGAACGTTTCAAAGCAAAGTACCTCTCTTTTCTCTTTCGCCAAACGCGAGTTCGAGCATTAACCTACTAACGCGCCTTTGCTCGGCGATATTTTCTCCAAGGGGAGCGGAAATCGCGTGTATTAAAAATGTAATCGAGAGAAATGACGCGCGCCGATGTTCCAGTTCGCACTACCAACACCGTTGTTCAGGTTCCAGTAGAACAAGCCGCAATTCGCACCGTTGTTCAGCCTGCCGCGCACACGCGACCCCCGAGGAAATGAAAAAGTAATCAGCAAAAAACCTTAGGGGGGAAGTGTCCCCCTTAAACCCCCTCAGCCAAAGCGAGGTGAGAAAGACGCGCGCCGAAGGCCCAGCTCGCACTACCAACACCGATGCCCAGGTACCAGTAGAACAAGCCGCAAAGCGCACCGTTGTCCAGCCTGCCGCCAAAGAATAGCGTTTGCGCTCCGCTCGGGGTGACGTAATAATAGTCACAATATCCTTGCGTCGTACTTCCGCCAACGGCCGTCGTTAGCTGCACATCGGGCGAACGATCGTCGGCCCCCATTGCCGTAGCATATCCTGTTTGCGCCGATACCGTATAGCCGACCTGGACCCACGCCGAGCTATCAGGGAACCCCGAGTTGTCGACCCATTGCGTCAGATCCCTGCAAACGTAGGGAACGCAGTCCATGACGCGGACGTCGAGTATATTCATCCATGCGTCAGCCCAGATGTTTTCAATGCCCAGCATTTTGAAGGAATGGAATCCGTTTTGCGACGCGGTCCCGTGGGCGGCTTGGATGGCGTCCGTTTCGCCCGTGAAGTTCGGTCTTGTGACAACGAAGGTGGTCCCGACTTCAATTTCCTGACTGACCGCACGGTCAAGCGTGATTTTTATGTATTCCGTCCCGCCTTCTGCGGCCGTAAAAACCCCGTCGGAGATGTTTCCCGTCACCGTTTCGCTGTTCGCGACGCGGTAATAGGCAAGATTGTCCGTGCCTTGACTTCCGTCGATCGACAAACAGGCGTACCCGTGCAGGGCGGGGATGTCCGCCGCGTTGTTGTCGATGTAGATCACATTCTCGGGTTCCCCGCTTTCGGAGCGATCGTAGGCGCGTATAGGACGGCCCGTATCGCTATTCAGCCCGCTCGATTGATGCCCGACGTATCCCGTCGTGGTGTTTTGCGAATTTCTGGTCGCGATCATCGTCAGGATGATAGGCTGCAGCACCTCTGTGATTTCCGATATCGTGGTGATCCTGTACTCCTCTTTTTCTGCATCGACGCCGAGAACTGTTCCGCAGTTTTTTGCATAGCTGTAAAACGACGTGCAACTGCGGTTGTGTGCAACGATTTTTTCCGGTTTCGATACCAAGCAGGTAAGCTGCGTTCCTCCTTCCGCTTCGTGCGTCTCCTCGGCGCCCTCATAGCAGCCGATATCCAGATAATCGTATTCTTTCCCGTTCGCCCCCTTGAAGCATTCCGGGACGCGGTAGAAGTTGTAGATGGGGTTTTCGCAAAACCAGATATAGGCATAGGTGCCGATCGTCTGCTGCGCAACATAAAACTTCTTGAACCTTGAAAATTTGTTGCCGAGCGCGTCATAGTGCGTCGACGGCGAGAAGATCGAGATGTAATCAAATTCCGAATCGTGGATATCTGCCCCGACGTTTGACGAAAAGGCCACATCCCACGTTGATATCACGCCATCCCGCCGCACGACGCGTTCGCCCGCGGGGTCGTTTGACCCGACCACTCGCCGGAACCCGAATTCCACATTGCCGTATTCGCTTGGTGCGACGGTGGCGGCTATCCGTTCTACCCCGTCAACGATTTTCTGCATCTGTTCGTAGCTCGGGAGCGGGCCGTCGAATACTGTGTTAAACGTGCTCATTCTTCCACCTCCTGGTTGTTTTGTTCGTTTGTCTCAACTTCCTGAAATACTTTGTAGTAGGGGAAGCCGTCGGAATTTGTGTAAATCACAATATTGCCCCACGGGAACGTGTCCGTCGGGTCCTTCCATGTCGGCGCCTCGCCCTCTCCGTTCGACGTCAAGATTTGCCCGGCTTCGCCGGAATCGATCGGGGCATAAAACGATGGATCGTTTTTGTATTCCCCGTTTATATTGATCGTTGACGTCTCCGGTATTTCGCTTTTCGTGGCGTATGTCGTCACGATGTTGTTCCCCTTCTCGTCCGCTATCGCTTTTTGCGCGGTCTGCGCCGTATCCGCGGTAGCGGATTCTGTAGCCTTCCCGACGATCTGATCCCCGCTTATAATATCCTGAACGGCCGAATCAACGGCGGCGAGATCTTCGCTTGTCGCATATCCGCCGAGAATTTCCTCCAGGTGCTCTTGCGTGACGACGGCGGACGGGTCCATGGTTATATCGATTTGCGCCGTGTTTGACATTTCCAGAACGGCGTAAAACGTAAAAACGAAGTCCGGAACGTCGTCGGGGAGAGGGACAAGGACGCCGGCGTCGTCTTGGTAGATCGCCAGCAAGACGCTCGCCCCGTTGTCGATATGCGCCCAGATGCCTACCTGATTTATCGTGTATTCGTCCTGGACGCCGTCGTTCGTGCATTGCAAGCGAAGCCGGATCCCCTGCTCGACGTCCTCCTTTTCCACGATCGCCAGCGTTTGCTTTTCCGCGACGAGCGCGGTCTGTGCCATGAGATACGCGGGATTTACCGTGCCATAGCCGGTAGCCGCCCTATCTATAGTCAAACGCCCGCCGTTTGCCCATTGCGACAATAGTTCATTGCCGCTGTTTGTGATTACTGCATTTTCCCACATTGCATCCTCCTGATATTAGACATTTGCGGCAAAGCCCGAGTAACACACACTTACCCCGCCGCAGCCAGCGCCGCAATATGCCTTGACGCGAGCATTCTGCGCAAATTCAATTTCATCGAGCCTTGCGCTCGCCCGCTTTGCACGGGCCACAAGCCGGTAAAACCGTTCGACGGTTGCGGCGTCTTGCAGAGGATATTCTGTCGATATGCGGAAATGGAACGGCTCGCCGCTGTATTCCGTCCATTCCATGACATACCCGCCGTAAAACACATCTTTGACGACCTGCTGCACTGCCCACTTTGTTCCACGTTTTTGATAAATTCGGTCGGATGATTTTGCGGTCGCCCTCTTTGTCGCGATGTCCCACGACGTATCCCACCAGTCGATGTCGAGCTCCCAGGCAAGCTCATCCAGCTGCGCCGCGTCCATTTGGTCGATCCTGTTCCACACGGCGGCGTTCGGCACTTCCTGCGCGGGAGAGGCGAGAATGTCTTCAACGGCCTCCGCAAGGCCTTTGACGGCGGGATCGTCGCGCATAAATCCGGGCAAAAGGCGCAAAAAATCAAGTGTTGAAAGCTTCATTCTTCCACCACCTCGTGCTTGACGGTGCGATTGCCCGAAAACTTGGCCACAGAAGTCGGACCAAGCGCCCGAAATGCAGGGGCGACAACGTCGATACGGTACGCCCCGACAGCGCCTTCCCAGTCGGGCGCAAGGACGAACGCCCGCAGCTTGTCGGGGTTGATGTCTCGCCCGATCGCGCCCGTCTGCCATGCGATATAGCGATCGATCGCCCCGCCTTCCCCTTCGATCGTCTCAATGCAGGCGCTCTCGTTCTCGGCGGTCGTATAGTAAGTAAATTCGATGTCGAATCCTACCGCCTGCGGCGCCTCCACGATGACCTTGTCTGTCAGGGGCCGCACGTCGTCGGCATTGACCGCATCATAGACTTTTTGCAGCATTTCCTCGTCGGGGATCGCACCGCCTTCGAGGATCGGGATGATGCGCACGATGCCTTCGTCCAGCGTGTCGATGGCGATCTTGACCGTCTCCGCCTCCGCGAACGCCCCGCCCGACAAAAGGGAGATCGTCAGAAGGTCATCTGCGTATTCCGCCGTGTAGTCCGTACCGCTTTTGGCCGCCGTTGTGCCGTCGGCGAGATATACGACGAGGGTATCGGGTACAAGTTGCGAGCCACCCTTGTACGCCTTTCCGCCCGTCACGGTGAGCGTGCGTGTGAGCGTCGTCTGTTCGCTTGATACGACCACGTCCGCGATGGACGGGTCGGCGGTCTTTGCCCAGTACTCATACGACTTGATCGGGCCCGCCGTTGACAGCGTGGACGGTGCCGTCCTGATGCGATCGCGGAGGCTGTCGTCGTCCTCCACGTCTGTCCCGCCTGAAGTCACCGTCGTATTGCTCACGGCATCCACATACGGCACGGGGTCGACGATAACATTGATCGCACCGACTGCAATGTCGTTATAGTCCACGCCGCCGCCGACACTCTGTGCCGGCACGTCGACGGATAGGCTGCCCGCCGTGATGACCGCGTTTGTGGTCGTCGCGAAAAAGCGCGTACTGTCGCTCGTCGCGCGCGTGCCTTCCGGGATGACGATGTTCTGCGTAAACGCCGCGTCAACGGAAAACCTCAGGGTCGTTTCTGCGGGAGATGCTTCCCGCCGCGTCACGCCGACCCGCTCGCCGAGAGCGTCGAGGACGTCGCCGCGAGCATAGCGCAGCATCTTCTGCTTCGATGCGTCGTTCATCTGATTGAATAGCGCTATAAATACGGCGGCGATCGCATTACAGAATAGGCGGCGCTCATCGCCCGGGTACAGGCTCTCGCCGACCTTTTTTTCCACCGACGTGATGATCTCGTCGTAGATTTCCTTTGCGTCTATTTCGATAAAGTCCATAAATTAACCCTCCGCGAGATCGACCCGAACCGAGACGTTGCCGAGCGCCGCATCGGTCGTCGCCACGCTTACCCCGCGCACGACAACACGCGGTTCATAAGCTCCGATCATCCATGCCGTGTCCTCGGCGATTTCTTTTTGTGCGTCTACCCCAGAGCCAATAAGGTCGGCGAACTTTACGCCTTGAATTCGGTCATACACGACTTCCCCGCGAGAAATTCGCGCGAGGTTGTTTGCGCAGATCGCGGGGTTTGCGTTGCCTTTTGATAGCATTTTCGCCTCCTCATATCAGCAAAACGGCTTGAATTTGCGAATTTTTCGGCTTTTTGAGTGCTTTTTGTGCGCTTGAAGCCGTTATATTCGCAGCCGTCTCGTTTTGCGTCTCGCTGTCCTGCGTCTCATAGACGGACAAGTTGACCGCCTCGTCGCTCTCCTCAAAGGAAAAGGCGAGCTGTGCCGAATGCCAGCGCCCCGAGTTGTCCGTCAGGATGCTTGATACGGCGACGCTCTTCAGTATCAGGTTGGGTCCGAATATCGCCCCGTTGAATCGCAGGACGCCCGTCTTTCCGACCCACTCGCGCCAGCTCTCGTACTCTTCGCGCGGTTCAACACCGAGAGCACGGACGAGCTGAGAGGAAAACGACACGGGGATCTTCTTCAGTCCCTTGACGTTCGTCAGCGTCGATCCTTCCACGCTCTCGTTATTTTCCGCCTCTATCTCGTAGCTTGTGGACAGATTCGTAAGGTCACGGACGCCGCTGTCCGAAACGCCCCACGTCTTCGTGCCGAGTTCGGTCTGAAAGCTTGCCAAAACGCTCATGACATTTCCTCCGCGAGCGCATAGTCGGGTTCTTCGCCGTCCATACGCATCAGGACCGCGCCTGTGTAGTCTGGAAATTCGACGTAGATCACGGGCGTATCTTTCTCTGTAAGCCCCCCTCTCAGGTGCTTAGGCACGGTCAATGGCATGGTGACGGTCTCCCCGTCATCCGCCACGACGCGCGCCTTATCGCCTTCCACGGTGCTGATCTTGCCCTTTTTTACGTCCATCAATATCCCTCCAACGGTCGGCGGAAAAACATCTTGCTTTCGCCCCGCACATAGTCCGCACGGGTCTTCGTGATAAACACTTTCCCGTTCCAACTCGGCTCTCGGACGTTTTCCAGATTTACGACGCTCCCCGCCGCAAAACCCGTCGTCAGCTTTCGCACGAAGTCTCCGCTAACGGCGCCCTTGTTCGCGTTCCGCAGGATACCGCGTGCAAAGCGTATCGCCTCGGCATTGCTCGCGCACATGATGGGGAAGGCAGGGCGTAGCACGGCGCTTGACGTTGCCCCGGGCGCGTCGAATCGTCCGAAGAAATCTCCGGCGCGCATCTCTGCCGCCCCGTAGGCGTTTGCGGAGTTGTCGTCGAAACGAAACCTGCCGTCAAGCCCGATTCGGATCGTCATGGCGGCCGCCTGCTGTTCCCGCGCCTGCTCGTCGTAAACGACGAGCTTTCCGTCATACACCGCCATCCCGCAGCCTTCGAGGACGCAGAGGCGGTAAAAAAACGAGAGATCGCTCTCATTTTCCTGCCGGATGTAGCTATACACACGGTCGGTGACGCTGTACGCATCCACGGTCAGACCGTGCGCGCCCGCGATGTCTTCTGCGATCTGCAAAAATCGGAAATCTTCCCACGCGCGCGTCTTCCGCCCGTCCGCATCCGGCGGCAGCGCCGTCGCAAATAGCGTGTAAAGACCGTTCTCGGGGAGAATATCGGTTATAAACATTTCCCCCGTGTCGGCGGATCCGTTCGTATAGCGTATGCTGTCGCCGGGCTGCACGCCCCAGGCGTCCCACAAGTTTTTGCTGTCCACAAATCGGATGCGCAGCGTATCGGCACGCCCTGTCGCGTAGGTGATATGCTCGCAGCGGTTGATATGGACGTCGGCGGTGATGTCGACGCCGTTGTAATACAGCGTCATTGCGATCTCCTCCACGGCGCCAAGCTCTCCGTCTGCGTTGCAGAAGCAAAGACGGGAAGGCGGAGCTTGACGTTCGCTTCAAAGATCAGCACATCCGAATAGTCGGGGTTCGCCTTGATGATCTCGCTTGCCATCATCTCGTCGTTGTACGCTTGCAGCGCGAGAAGGTCGAAGCTGTCGCCAAGGCGTGTGATGTAATCAATATACCGTACAGGTGTCATAGCGCCCCCTTTCTCTGATCTTCACCCAGTCTTCGAGCCATTCAAAGAACTCGGAAGCCTTATCGCGGAGAGCGGCCATGACGTCGACTGCGTTTCCGCCGTCTGCCGCGTTGACCTGCGGCGCCCAAGTAAAGCCCGAGAAATCGTAATAAACGATGGTCGTATCTGTCAGCGTACCAAGGGAGAAATCATCCATCGCCGCAAGCTCGCCCGCCTTGGAGAGCGGCGTATCGCCCACGACGCCGAGCTCCTGCCCTGCCTGCGTCCACAAATCGATATTCTGCGCGCGATATGCGGGGTCGAGGGAGATGACCGCCTCACGCCCTGCTTCGCCCGCAATGGACACGCCGTCCGTCCAGCCGCCTGACGCGAGCCGAGGCCAAGAAACGGGCTGTATTTCCGGTATCTCGGGGATCCCAAGCCACGTCCACGCCTTAGACAGCCCGCCCGTGATGGCGTTGATGGCGTTGATAATGCCGTTTATCATGCCCTCGACGAGAGAGATGACGCCGTTGACGATTCCCTTGAAGTAACCGACGATCCCGTCCCATATGCTGCGGAAAATATTGCCGACGCTCCCCCACGCCGCCTTCCAATCTCCTGTAAAGACGTTTTTCAGGAAATCGATAATGCCGCCGAAGACGTTGT
>CALVME010000055.1 GCA_944342055.1 uncultured Clostridia bacterium
CACATACCGCTCCAGGCGATCGGCGATCTCCCGCGTCATGATGGCGGGATGCGGATAAAAGAGCAGGGAATAGCGGCTCCAATCCTGAGAAGGATAGACGAAATCGAGCGGCGTGTGAGCATACTGCGTCCCCTCGAACACGCCCTCCTCGCTGAGCCGCGCGATCCTGCCGTGCCAGACGTCGAGCTCCGCGTCGAAGCGGTTGGGATAGTCGCACAGAATGCCCACCTGCGCGACATAGTCCTCCCCCGCCACGTCCGAAATTTTCTGAAAGCGCGCGGCGATCCGATCGAGTTCGGCGATCCTGCGGTTGTCGCGGTTGTCATAATCAAGCAGCCCGTGCCAGTAGATCTCCGTCCCCATAGGTGAGGTGCGCCAGCGGAAATAGCTGATATAATCCGCGCCGTGCGCGACGGACTGCATCGTCCAGAGAGTCATCTGCCCTTGCCTGGGGGCGGGCGCCTCCATGCCCGTGTTCCAGCCGTTCGCGCCCGACTGCTGTTCCATGATGCCGAAGTGCGGACAGACCGAACGCACCTGAGAGAGATGCTTGCTCCACGCGCGGTCGCGCATGCCCTCCTGCGGCGCGCCCGCCATGTAGGCGAAGTTCGGATAGGAGTCATAGCAATACACGTCCAGGCACTCGCTTGCGAGACGGTGGTTGTCGAGATTCCCGAACATGCCGTTCGTGGTGATAAAATCTCCCTCTTTTATATAGCGGCGCAAGATGTCGCTTTGCATCTTCGCAAACGAAATCGCCGCCTCCGAGACAAACTTCTTATATTCGAGCATCAAGTGCGGGTTGATCGCCCCGCTGATTGTCGGGCGCGGCACATAGAGCTGCGACCAGGAAGTATAGGTCTGATTCCAGAACATTGTCCCGAGGCACTCGTTCAGGCGATCGAGCGTGCCGTATTTTTTCTGCAAATAAGCGCGGAACGCCACGGAATCGGACTCCGCATAAAATTCATCGAGCTCGCAGTTGAGCTCGTTATCGATCTGCCATCCGACGATCGCGGGGTGCCGCGCGTAATGCGAAGCGAGCTGTTCCACGATGCGGGCGCACAGCTTGCGATAGATCGGAGACGTATAATTGTAATGCCTGCGCGCGCCGTGGCGCAAAAGCGTTCCGTCGATGCGCGCGTTGAGCGCTTCGGGGTACTTTTCGGTAAGCCAGGCGGGCGGCGTCGCCGTCGGCGTGCCGAAGATCACGCGCATGCCGACCTTGGAAGCGAGATTCAAAAAACGATCGAAAAAATCGTAGCAAAAGACGCCTTCTTCGGGCTCCGTCTTGTTCCAGGCAAATTCCCCGACGCGCACCGTCCCGATTCCGTGGGAGAGCATGCGCTTCAAATCCTCCTCCCAGAGCGACTCCTCCCAATGCTCGGGATAATAGCAGACGCCGATCTCCAATTTTTTCCACCTGAAATTCTGTGCCATTGTCTTCCTCCTTTCTTCAACAGCATAACACGAGGCGGCAAAAATGTCAATGCGTTGCGACTTTTCGCTCACAGAAAGTCTTCCAGGCGGACACAGGCGCCCTCTGAACGCGGGGCGCGAAAAAGGCGCGCCGCTTGCAAAGCGGCGCGCCCCATCTTATCTTTTGTGTCTCCGTGTTTTTTCTTTGGCGGGATTTTATCTTTCAGCCTTGCGGGCGCAAGGCGCAAGACCGCATTTATACTTCGCCCGTATGGTGATACGTCTTGACAGAATTTGCGATGTTGACGAGGTGATCGGCAATTCGCTCGAGGTTGCCCGAAAGCTGCAGATAAATCGCGCCGGACTTCGGCGTGCATTCTCCCTTCGTCATGCGTTCAAGGTGCGCTTCGCTCATATCGTTCGTGAGTTTATCGATGGATTCCTCGATTTCATCGATCTCGCGGTATTGGGACAAATCGCGCTTGACGAACGCAAAGTCGATCTTCTGATAGAGCGCGCGGATGCGCTCGTCCACCGCCTTGATCTCCGCCTTTGCCATATCCGAGAAGGTCGCCTGATCTTCGGACATCCTCTGCGCGTACTCGACGATATTCTCTGCATAGTCTCCGATGCGCTCGATATCGGAAATGACGCGATAGAACGAACCGATCTTCTTTTCATCGTTGTCCGTGATGTCGCGCTGCGAAAGCTTGACGCAGAACGCCGCGATCTCCGTGTTGAGCCTGTTGATGGTCTTTTCTGTCTCCGCGAAAAGCTCGCTCTGCGAAAGGTCGAGCGTCAAAAGCATATCGATGGAGCGGCTGTAATTGTCGATTGCGAGCTTGCTCATGCTCTCGATTTCCTTGCGGATCTGTGCAACTGCGATGGGCGGCGTCTTCAAAAGGCGCTCATCCAGGTACTCGGACGCAGGGAGAGGGCGCTGTTTCTTCCCCGATTCGGGGACGAGCAGGGTAGCAAGTTTGGTAAGCGGTTTGACAAACGGCAACAAAATGAGCGTCGTAGAGACGTTGAACAGCATATGGAAAATCGCGATCTCCCATTTGACCACGTCGGTGATGCCGTTGAGGAGAGCGATCATCTGATCTTGCAGCAAAATGAGCGGGATCATGAAGATGATGCTGCCGATCACGTTGAACAAGAGGTGAATGACCGCCGCACGCTTGCCGTTGGTATCCGTGCCAATGGAGGAAATGAGCGACGTGGCACACGTCCCGACGTTGGTGCCGAGCACGACGAAGATTGCCATATTGATGCTCACAAGTCCCGAGGACGCGAGAGCGATCATGATACCCGTAATTGCCGAAGACGCCTGCAGGACCGCCGTCAGCACCATGCCGATCGCGAAGAGAAGGAGAATGTGTCCAAGCCCCAGCTCCTCCGCCCCGTTGCCGAGGGAAATGAATATATTGCGGATGGCATCGCCCACGCCGACCGTGGTATCGTCCACGAGAACGTCGACCGCATTGCTCATGAAGTTGAGTCCGATAAAGATAAAACCCACGCCGATCAGGATCGCGCCGACGCGCTTGATCTTGTCGCTCTTGGTGAGCATCTCGATGACAAGCCCCGAAAAAGCCAGCACCGCAAAGACGGAAGCGACGGAGAAACCGTCGCCGCCCGAGAGCGCCATGATGAACGCAGATAAGGTGGTACCGATGTTCGCGCCCATGATGATGGGCGTCGCCTGAACCAGGCTCAAAAGTCCGATATTGACAAATCCTACGATCATGACCGTCGTCGCCGAAGAGCTGTTGACGATGGCGGTGATGAGCGTACCCGTTCCGATGCCGACGAACCGATTCGCCGACGCACCCGCCATCATTCTCCGCAATCCGCTTCCAGCCGCTTTTTCCAGATTTGCGCCCATCATCTTCATGCCGACCATGAAGACAGTCAGGCCGCCGAGCAGAAAAAAGACCTGCTGAATGATCAAACTTGCCATAGTTCGCGTTTTCTCCTTAAGGTATCAGGCGGCGCATTCCGCAAGCGCATTCATGTCCGTTCGCGCACCTGTAAAAATATTGTAACAAATTTGTCACAAATTTGTCAACCGTATAAGAGAAATTTACAAGGAAAGCCCGAAAAGTTTTCCCTCCGTCTCCATGCCGCGGAACCCATTCTGCCGAAGCCCTTCATACACTGCGAGGGCGACCGTGTTGGAAAGATTGAGCGATCTCAGATTTTTGAGCATGGGTACGCGCAGACAGGCATCGGGATGCCTGAGGAGCAGTTCTTCGGGCAAACCTTTGGTTTCCTTGCCGAACACCAGAAAATCCCCCTCTTCAAACGCCGCATCGCTGTAGACCTTTCTGCCCTTCGTCGTAAAGAAATAAAAGCGGGCGGCGGGATACGCCTTTTCCACCTCTTCAAAGCAATCGTAATACCGAATATCCACAAAATGCCAGTAATCGAGCCCCGCACGCTTGAGCGCCTTGTCGGAGACGTCAAAGCCAAGCGGGCGCACCAAATGGAGGGTACACCCCGTGGCGGCGCATGTGCGGACGATGTTGCCCGTATTTTGCGGGATCTCCGGTTCCACCAAAACGACATGAAACATAATTTTACCTCTCTTTTGCTTCAGTATAGCACAAGGCACCGAAAATGACAACAAAAGAAGGCAGGTGCCTCGGGGCACCTGCCTTTTTCCTACAAATCGTCCGCGTCCTGCACGGGACGCATGTCCTCCCCTTCGTAGGGAGTGCCCGTGTAGCTTCCTTCCGCGTCCGTAGGAGAGCGCATAGCGCTCTTTTTTTTCTTACTTGCAGTCTTGCTCATTCTGACCGCCGCGGTTTTTGCAATTCGAAGCTCCGTTCGCCTTGTTCGCCGTCTGATTCTTTTTGTTCTTCATAACTCCTCCTTTTTAAACGGTAAGTGGAGTTCGACATAGCCCTGCTTCGCCTTGCAGACCGGGCAGACCTTCCATGCTTCTTCCGCCGTGTGCATATAGCCGCATTCGCTGCAGATCCAAAGCATCGGATGATCGGCGCGGTACAGGGTTCCGCTCTTGTATGCCTCGCAAAGATAGGAAAAGACGATTTCATGGTGCTTTTCCACTTCGGCGATCCTCCGATACAGCGCCGCTATGCTTTCAAAACCTTCTTCCTGCGCAACGGAAGCGAAATCCGCATAGATTCTGACGTGTTCTTCGTGTTCCCCTTCCGCTGCGTAGCCTAAATTCTCTTCCAGCGTTCCGAACCAGTAAGGATAATCCGCGTCGAGTTTGATCTTGACGGGCTCCTTCGCTCGGCGGGTCAGCTCCTCATAAAACGCCTTTGCGTGATACGTTTCGTTCTTGGCGATTCCCTTGATCGCGTCCGAGAGCACCTGGTATTCCATCGCCTTTGCCTGTTTTGCGACAAGCTGATAGCGCATGCCTGCCTGGCTCTCCCCCGCAAAACTCCTCGCCAGATTCCGATATGTCTGCGTACCGCAAAAATCCATCTTGTTCTCCTCCTTACGCTACTTATTGTTCGCCGCAGGAGAAATATTATGCCGCAAAGCGGCTGTCAATGTTTGGATACGCGCTTAAATCTGTTTGAGCTTTTCCGCCACGGCTTTGAGTTTCTTTCTCTGCTTCGCGTCGAGCATGGGCAAAATCCGCGCCGTGAACGCATCGATCTGCTCGTTGGTCAGCGTGCCGTTCTTCTTCCCCTCAAGCGCCTTGCGGTAGATCTCCGCGAAGATGTCGCTCTCCTTTTTGCCCTTGTATGCGTCTATGAGCTCTTCCGCGCTCATTTCTTCGGTCGGCTTGCGAAAACTTTTGAAATCTTTCATGATTCCACGATATGCGCCGCACAGAAAAAGCGTTCCGCGACATACGATGAAATTATGAATACCACGCTTTTGTTGCTCCTCGTGCTCCTGTCCGACGAATCCGTGCGGGAAAAGCTCCAGCCGATTTTTTCCCTGCTCTCCGACCCGCAGACGCTCTCCCTGCTCTCCTCCGCGCTCTCCTCTTCCGAAACCACCGCAAAACGGGAAGAAGCGAAGGAGGAAGAACAGAAAAAGGAGACCTCCGATCCCGAGGAGGTCTCCCTTTGGCTGCAACGCATCATGAATTCGCGGCAATGACGCCGACCATTCGCAAGAGATCCGATTCGATCTCCTCCGTGTCAGGCTGCGCCGTCGCCGCGACGGCGATCGCCCCGTCCTGAGGCAATACGCCCCGGCCGTGGATGTTGTTGTCGCTGACCGGCCAGTGTACAGTCGCCGTGGTCAGTTTGATCGCGGAGCCGTCTATATATTGGAACGTAGACTGCATGATACCCTTGCCGTACGTCTTTGCGACGCCGTCGATCTCGGAAAGCAAAATGTCGCCGTATCCGATCGTGCCGTAATCGAGCATGGCGCCGATGAGGCATTCCGAAGCGGACGCCGTATTGCTGTCCGCCAACACCCGGACGCGGGAATCTTCCGCAAAATAGGAACGGTATTCGTTTTTTGCGGCGCGGTACGTCTCCGTCTTGCCGTTCTTGTATTTGGCGCGCACGACGAGGGGGCGGTCTCCCTCCGCGTCTTTGAGGAGATACGACGCCACTTTCTGCAAATCGGAGAGCAACCCGCCTCCGTTGCCGCGCAGATCGAGGATGAGATGTTTTTTGCCCGCGTCTTTGAAGATCTCCAGCGCGGCGGCGAACTGCTGCGCGACGTTGCCCGAAAAGCTCGTGATGCGGATATAAGCCGTGTCATCCGGCAAGGCGAGCGCTTCAGCGGTGCGCTCTGCATCGAGCGCGTCCTCTCCGACGAAGCGATAGCCGCAATCCGCGTCCCGATAGAAGACGCAGTTCTCCTTGTAAGCGCCGCGCGTCACGGAAACGATCCCTGCGTCCGTCTCGAAGAAGACGGTGTCGCCGTCTTCGAGCCCGAGCGAATCGAAATAAGCGGAAAATTCGCTCCCCGATACGGAGACGATCTCATCCTCGCTCCTGCCCGCGCCGAAGATGCGCATGCCCGCGCGGAGCCCCGCCCGCTCTGCGGGCGAATTGCCCGAAACGGCGTAGACGCGCGCCACGTCCTCACCCTCGGGGATATAATAGCTGAAACCGAACCCGCTCTTGTTGCCCTTTCTCCCGTTCGAAAGCTCGGCATACGCCGTCTCGTCGTAATAGTCGGAATACGGATCGAGCAATTCTTCGCCGATCAGGCTGTACACGTCGTCGGGATCGATGTCTTCGTAATAGTAAGTATCGATCATGTTTTTGATCCAGAGCGCCTTGGCGTCGTCCGCGCCGCCGCGGAAATAGCATACGGCAAATCCCGCAAAAAACGCGACGACAAACAGAAGAACGGCGACAAGAACGGTCAGGACCCTCTTTGAAACGGTCGATTTTTCCATCAGATGCGAGCGAGCCCCTCCTTGACCGCCTGCGCCCCTACCGCCTTGGCGACGGCGGGCGCCACGCGTTTGTCAAACGCCTCGGGCAGAATGTATTCCCTCGTCGCTTCGCTCGCGACGAGATCGGCGAGCGCGTGCGCCGCCGCGACCTTCATGCCCTCGCTGATGTCGCGCGCCCGCACGTCGAGCGCCCCGCGGAACACGCCGGGGAACGCGAGCACGTTGTTGATCTGGTTGGGATAATCGCTCCTGCCCGTGCCGACAATGAACGCCCCCGCCGCCTTCGCCTCGTCGGGAAGGATCTCCGGTTCGGGATTCGCCATCGCGAACACGATGGGCTTTTCGTTCATGGAGCGCACCATGTCCGCAGTCAGCTGCCCGGGCGCCGACACGCCGATGAACAGATCTGCCCCGCGCACCGCGTCCGCAAGCGTGCCGTGCTTGTCTTCGGGATTGGTGCACTCCGCCATCTCCGCCTGGGAAGCGTTCATCCAGCTCTCTCCCTTGGCGACGATGCCCTTCTTGTCCACCATGACGACGTTCTTCGCGCCGCTCGAAAGCAGAAGTTTGGCGATCGCCGTACCCGCGCTGCCCGCGCCGCATACGACGACGGACGCCGTCTCCAGCGATTTCCCCGCGAGCCTGAGCGCATTGAGGGAAGCCGCAAGCACGACGATCGCCGTGCCGTGCTGGTCGTCGTGAAAGACGGGAATGTCGCAGCACTCTTTGAGCCTGCGCTCCACTTCAAAGCACTTGGGCGCCGCTATGTCTTCGAGGTTGATGCCGCCGAAGGAAGGCGCGATCATCCTGACCGCGAGCACGATGTCGTCCGCATCCTGTCCCGAAAGGACGATGGGAATGGAGTCGATCCCGCCGAATTCCTGAAAGAGGACAGCCTTGCCCTCCATGACGGGAAGCCCCGCGAGCCCGCCGATGTTGCCGAGCCCGAGCACTGCGCTGCCGTCCGAGACGACCGCCACCGTATTCCATTTGCGCGTCAGGCGATACGCCTCATCGGGGTCTGCCGCGATGCGGCGGCAGGGCTCCGCGACGCCCGGCGTATAGGCGAGCGAAAGCGCCTTCTTGTTGTCGACAGCTACGAGGGACTTGACCTCGTATTTTCCCTTCAGCGATGCGTGAAGGTCCAGCGATTCCTCATAAACAGACATGGTCCATCTCCTATTTGTTGATCAATTTGTATAAAATCGTCAGGACGCGGAAGGAAACCGCATCCGAAAATTTTCTGATATTCAGCCCCGTGAAGCGCTCGATCTTGTCGAGCCGATACATCAGCGTGTTGCGGTGCATGTAGAGGTTGCGCGAGGTCTCGGACACGTTGAGGCTGTTCTGCAGAAACTCCTCCGCCGTGTTCATCATGTCTTCGTCTTCGAAGATCTCCTTCGCCTCGTCGCCGATGAGCTCGGACATATACTCGCCCAGCCGCTGTTCGGGCAGGTCCTCGAGCATGCGGATAAACACATATTCGCGGTAAGTATGTACCATGCCCTTGTTGTCGAAGAGGGCGCTCATGCGCACCGTCGTCGCCGCCTGCTGATAGGACAGCATCGACTCGTAAATGTTTTTGACCGTCGTGCCTACGCCGATGTTGATCTGCACGCCGAGTTCTTCGTACAGCGTCTGACCGAGGAACACCGCATAATCGTAAGCAGACTGGTAATCCATGGAATCGTCCACGAATTTCAGAAACGCGCAGGATTGCGGGTCCATCGCAGTGACGGTATCCGCGGCATTCGTCGCGCTCTGCATCAGCATCGCCATGACCTCGTCCAGCAGCTTGTCCGTGCGCACCGCGAGCACAAAGCACGGCGCGTCCGGCACGGCGTATTTGATGGTGTATTTCTGTATCTTGCCCGCGCCGCAGTCGCCGAGCAGGATGTTCCGCAAAAATTCGCCCTTGGACAGGCTCGCCTCCTGCACGGCGCTGTTTTCGATGAGCGCGGAAAGCATCAGCGCGTAGTTTCTCTCTACCTGCGTATCCCCCGCGATCTCTCCGACGTAAGCTTTCGGCCCGAACGCGAAGCGGAAAGAGGTCTTGCCCCCTTCCTGCGAGACGTCCGCGTACTCTCCTGCCGCATCTTCCTTTGCCACGACGGCGATCCCCGTCTTCGCCTCAATGTCGGCGAGCAATTTTTCCAGTTCGCTCATAATCTTTTCCCCTTATGCCCGATTGCATCCATTATAATCCTTTTTTCCGAAAATTACAAAGATTTCAAGGCAAAATATTGCAGATTTGCTCAAAATCGGATCCGCGCCGCCGCAAGAAGAAAAAGCAGGGTAAACCTACCCTGCCCTTTTCATGCGTTCTTTTTGAGCAGATCGCGTATCTCTTCCAGCAATCTGGTATTGGCAAGCGCCTTTTCTTCTTCGGCTTTTCTCGCTTTTTCCGCCTCTTCCGCAGCTTTTTTCGCCTCTTCCGCCCTCTTCGCTTCCTCGGCGGCGGCATCCTCCTTGATGCGTTTGAGCGCCTCGGCGCGGCTCATCCCCTCCTTGCGATAGCGGCGGACGAGCTTTCTCTCCTGCGCCTCGGTGCGGCTCAGCGCGGTCATATTATTGATTGCCTTGACAATGCAGAACAGGACGAACGCGATGATCAGGAAATTGATGACGGCGTTGATGAGTGCGCCCCAATCTATGTAGATGGACTGTTCCAGGATAAGCGCGCCCGTTTCGTCGTAGACGCCGTGCAATACCGTATAAATATCGGCGAGCGATTCGCTGCCCAGACACAGCACAAGCAGCCGATTGATGATCGGGCGCAGAAGATTGTTGCTCACCGCGTTCACGATGGCGGTAAACGCACCGCCGACGATGACGCCGACCGCCATATCGAGCACGTTGCCGCGCATGATAAAGGTCTTGAATTCCCCGAAAAATTTCTTCATTCGCTGTTTTTTCATAACATTACCTCGTTTCGGCATTGTACCATAAAAACAATGTCCCGTCAAGAGTTTTTCAGAACCGTCCGAAGCCCTTTGGGCAGGTGATTTTTGACAGTGCCGTTCACCGACTTCCCGACGCCGAGCGCAAACCCTCCGTACGACACCGCGCACCAGCCGTTTTCGCCTTCCCGCGAGAGGGATTCGCCGCGCAGATAGCGCTGCGCTTCCTCTTCGTCCGCCTCGACGACGCGCAAAAACGAAGAAAGGGGCTCCGCCATCGCAAAGCCGTGATGCGGCTCGAAGCGATCTTTCTGCAAAGTGGCGAGCGGAATGCCCGCGCGCAGCACCTTCAGCCCGTCCAGAGAAAAACACCCTTCGGGCAGAGACCACATCTCCCTGCCGAACAGAAAGAGCCGCTCCTTCTCTCCGTGGTAAAAGTCCCGCTCGACCGCGCGATAGAGCGCCGTCTCCCTTTTCCCCGCAAAGCCGTTTTCGCGGCGGAAATCTCCCGTCTCCCCGTCCTTTTTTACGAGTTTTGCGGCGTAATGTCCCTCGCCGCGCACGCGGTGCGGATAAAGTTTCTCCTCCGCCTCCAGCGAAAATTCGGGATGATCGCGCAGGAACGCGGCGACCTGTCCCTCGTCCTCCGCCTCCGAAAAGGTGCAGGTGGAATAGACGAGTGTCCCGCCCGCCCTGAGCATACGCGCCGCCGACTCCAAAATCAGTCTCTGACGCGCCGCGCACATGGCGACGTTCTCCTCGCTCCATTCCTCCGCCGCTCCCTCTTCCTTTTTGAACATTCCCTCGCCCGAACAGGGGGCGTCCGCAAGGATCTTGTCAAAGCAGGAGGCAAAGCGGCTTTCGAGGCGGGAGGGTTCCTCGTTGAGCACGACGGCGTTGCGTATCCCCAGCCGTTCCGCGTTCCGCGCGAGTACCTTCGCGCGGTCGGGCATCTTCTCGTTGAGCACCAAAAGTCCCTCTCCTCCGAGTTTTGCGGCGATCTGCGTGCCCTTGCCGCCGGGCGCGGCGCACAGATCGAGCACGCGCTCCCCCTTTTTGACGTCCAAAAGCGGAACGGCGCACATCGCGGAAGGCTCCTGCGAGTAAAACAGTCCCTGCGCGTGCATGAGATACCTTCCGAGTTTGGATTCCTCCGTATAAAACCCGTTCCGCTCCCACGGCACGACGCCTCCGAGCGGGAAGGGACAGCGCGCGGCAAATTCCTCCGCGCTCATCTTCAGCGTGTTGACGCGCACGCCGCGCGCGGGCGGCAGCTCGTAACTCTTTACGAACGCTTCGTAATCGGGAAGCGAACGCATCCGCTTCAAAAAAGCCTCGGGAAGGTTCATCTCGTCATTTCCTCCACTTCCTGCGGATAAAAAATCATGATGTCCGAACGCTTCGCCGCCTGCTTGCAGCGTTCGCCGTCATCCTCCTCCAACCGAACGAAGGCGTTGCAATCGTTCAGCCGCGTGACATATCTGCCGCCCTTTTCATAGATGCGCTCCAAAAGCGGCTTGGCGCGCTCGGGCGACTCCTCCAGCGCGCGCGAAAACAGAAACGCCTTCCCCGCGAGCGGGCCCTTGGGATCGACGAGATTTTTGCGGCTCTTGCGATTCACCAGCCGATAAAATTCCCCCCTCCTCCGCTCCCGCTCCGCGCGGAGCTTCATCGCTTCGTCGTGCTGTCTGATCTGCACTCCTGAGACGGGCGAACTGTATTCATAATCCGAAATTTTCCCCAACGTGATGCCGTAGCGTTCGAGCAGTTCGAAGAGCGAGCAGCCTTCCGCCCTGCACAGCTCCTCCGCGATGCGCATGGTGGCGTAGGCGTCGTCCACGGCGCGGTGCGGCGTAAATTCGATCGCAAGTTCGCGCGTGATCGCCTCCAGCCCGCTCTGCCTGGAAAAATCCCCCTTCCTCGTCATGTACAGCTGTTGGGTGTCCGCATACGAGAACTCAAAGGAAGGCAGAGAAAAGCGCTTGGTCTCCAGGCACAGATATTTGACGTCGTTGACCGCCGCATGCCCGACGACGAGGGTATCTTCCCCCTCCAACAGCGATTTGATCTTCGGATACACCTTGTCAAACGTGGGATATTTGCGGAATTCGCTGTAAGCATAGGGCAGAACGAGCCCCTTTTCGCCCTTGCGGTCGGTCAGATGAAACTCTCCCTGCGGATTGATCAGGATATCTTCCCTCTGTATGATTTGAAAGCACTCGTCCGTCAGGACGTAACCGAAAACGCATATCTTGGCGAACCGCTTGCTCACCGAAGCGCATTCGATGTCAAAAAAAACGTATTGCATAATCCCCTGTTTGAAAAACGGACGCCGAAGCGTCCGACTTTCCGTTTTTTCTTTTCGTTACTTTTTGGGTCTGATCTCCGAGATGCCGCCCATGTAGGGGCGAAGCACTTCGGGAATATAGACGCTGCCGTCCTCCCGCAGATGATTCTCCACAAACGCGATGAGCATGCGCGGAGGCGCCACCACGGTGTTGTTCAGCGTGTGCGCAAACACGTTGCCTTTCTCGCTCTTATAGCGGATGCCGAGCCTGCGCGCCTGCGCGTCGGTCAGGTTGGAACAGCTTCCCACTTCGAAATACTTCTTCTGGCGGGGGCTCCACGCCTCGACGTCGATGCTCCTGTATTTGAGGTCGGCGAGATCGCCCGAGCAGCACTCCAGCGTGCGGACGGGGATCTCCATGGAGACGAACAGCTCCACGGTGTAATGGTAGAGTTTTTCGAACCAGTCGCGGCTCTCTTCGGGCTTGCAGATGACGATCATCTCCTGCTTTTCGAACTGGTGGATGCGGTAGATGCCGCGCTCTTCGATGCCGTGCGAGCCCTTCTCCTTGCGGAAGCAGGGAGAGTAGGAAGTGAGCGTCAGGGGCAGAGACTTTTCGTCGACGATCGTGTTCATGAAACGTCCGATCATGGAATGTTCGGAAGTGCCGATGAGGTAGAGATCCTCCCCCTCGATCTTGTACATCATGCCGTCCATCTCTTCAAAGCTCATGACGCCGGAGACGACTTCGGAGCGGATCATGAAGGGAGGGATGCAGTAGGTGAATCCTTTTCCGATCATAAAATCGCGCGCGTAGGCGAGCACCGCGGAATGCAATCTTGCGATGTCGCCCGTCAGGTAATAAAATCCCTGACCGGAGGTGCGCCTTGCGCTGTCGATGTCGATGCCGGAAAGCCTTTCCAGAATGTCGGTGTGATAAGGCACTTCGAACGCAGGCACTTTGGGCTCGAGGAAGCGTTCGCGCTCCACGTTTTCGGAATCGTCTTTGCCGATGGGGACTTCGGGCGCAATGATGTTCGGAATGGACATCATGTCCTTTTTGAGCTGCGTCTCGATCTCTTCCTGTTCCTTGCCGATGACCTCGAGGCGGGCGTTGTTTGCCGTGACGGTCGCCTTGACGGCGTTCGCCTCTTCCGTCTTTTTCTGTTTCATGAGTTCGCCGATCTGCCTGGAGAGCGCGTTGCGCTGCGCGCGCAGGGAATCTCCCTCGCTCTGCAAGGCGCGCTTCTTTTTGTCCAGCTCGATCACCTCGTCCACGAGCGACAGTTTTCTGTCCTGAAACTTTTTACGAATGTTTTCCTTGACCGCTTCGAGATCGTTGCGGATCAGGTTGATGTCTATCATAGCATCCTCTCCTTGAAAATGGTCTTTTCCCTTAATTTTCCCTATTATACTACCTTTCGCCCGTAAAATCAATAATTCAGCGATAAAAAATCGGGAAAACTCTTGTGTCGGACGAGAAAAAGTGCTATAATGGTAGCAAATTTACGCCTTGCAAAAAGGGGAAAATCATGGCATTGAAAAAATTCGGTAAGTCCGCGAAAGAGACGCCAGGACGGGAAGAGGAGACTTCGGCTCCCGAGCAAAGCGCTTCCTTCGCTCCAAAATCGCTGACGCCCGCCGTCGAAGAAGCATATCTCGGCGTCGAAGAAACAAGAAGCAAGAAAAAGAAAAAAAAGAAGGCGGAAGAACCCGTGCGCGAAACGGTGCGTTTCTTCCCTGACGCAAACCGCGGTCTGACGCAGGAGCAAGTCGCCAGACACACCGGAGCGGGCAACGTCAACCTGGCGCCGAAGCGCTACTCCAAAACGTACGGGCGCATCTTTTCGGACAACATCCTCACCTTCTTCAACCTGCTCTGCGTGCTCTGCGCCATCGCGCTCTCCATCGCCAACGCGGAGCTCTCGCAATTCCTCTTTGTGCCCATCTTTGTGGGCAACATCGCCATCGGACTTTTTCAGGAGATCCGCTCCAAGATCAAGATCGACAAACTGACCATTCTCACCGCCCCGCACACGCAGGTGGTGCGCGACGGCGTGCAGACGGAGATCCCGACGCATCAGATCGTGCTTGACGATATCGTCGTTTTGGAGATCGGTCAGCAAGTGCCGGCAGACTGCCTCGTCGTGAGCGGCATGGCGGAAGTCAACGAATCCCTCCTCACGGGCGAATCGGTCGCCGTCAAAAAAGTGGCGGGCGACACCGTATATGCCGGCTCTTTCCTCACTTCGGGCTCCTGCCGCGTCCGCGTGGAAAAGATCGCCAACGAGACGTACGTCAGCAAGCTCACCTCTAAGGCAAAACAATACAAAAAGCCCAAGTCGGAGATCATGAACTCCGTCAAAATGTTCATCCGCGTCATCGCGTTCCTGCTCGTTCCCATCGGCGCGGGCATGTTCTGGCGGAACTGGAGCGCGCTCTGCTCCGATTTCCTCGCCGCCCTGCCCAAAGAAATAGAAATGAGCCGCTGGCAGATCTTCCACTTCGGTTTCAACCCCGAAAGCAACGAAATTCTGCAGGAATTTTCAACGCTCATCGGCGAGGGCGCCCTCTTTGCGGATGCGGAAGCCTTGTCTCACGCCTGTCGGCTCGTATTCAACGAAGCCATCCAGCGCACGGCGTCCGTCGTCATCGGCATGATCCCCTCGGGATTGCTGCTTCTGACCTCGCTCGCGCTCGCGGTCGGCGTGTTCCGCCTGGCGCAGAACAACACGCTCGTGCAGGACCTGTATTCCCTGGAAATGCTCGCGCGCGTCAACGTGCTCTGTCTCGACAAGACGGGAACGATCACCGACGGACAGATGAGCGTCAGCGAAGTCAAAGAACTGTCCGCCCTGACAGATTACTCCGTCAACCAGATCATGGGCTCCATGCTCAGCGTGCTGCCTGACAACAACCAAACTTCGATTGCGCTCAACAACCACTTCGGACACTGTGCCGATCTTCCCGCAAAGACCTTCATTCCCTTCTCGTCGGCGCGGAAATTCTCCGCCGTCACCTTCAAAAACGAAGGGACCTACGCGCTGGGCGCGCCGGAATTCATCTTAAAGCCTGTCCCCATACAGGTGGAACGCGCAGTCAAACGCTATGCGCAAAAGGGCATGCGCGTCATTCTGCTCGGTCATTCCGCGGGCGAAATAACAAACGACGAGCCCCCTAAGGATTTTAAGCCCGTCGCGCTGATCTCGCTCCAGGACAACATCCGCAAAGACGCCGTCGAAACCATTTCCTGGTTCAAAGAGAACGACGTGGAGATCAAGATCATCTCGGGCGACAACCCCATCACGGTCTCCGAGATCGCCAAGCGCACGGGGATCAAGGGAGCGGACAAATACATTTCGCTCGAAGGGCTCTCTCCGCTCGAGGTGCAGAACGCCGCTGTCGATTACACGGTGTTCGGACGCGTAACGCCCGAGCAAAAGGCGATCCTCATCCGGCAGTTCAAGGCGTGCGGTGACACCGTCGCAATGACGGGAGACGGCGTCAACGACATTCTCGCCATGAAGGAGGCGGATTGCGCCATCTCCATCGCCTCCGGTTCGGAAGCAGCGCGCAACGTGAGCAACATCGTCCTTTTGGACAACGATTTCGCCTCGATGCCCAACGTCGTATACGAAGGCAGGCGCGTCATCAACAACGTCAAGAACTCCGCGTCGCTCTATCTGATGAAGACCTTCTTCACAGCCATCCTCGCCATATTCTGTCTGCTGACGGGCGCAAGCTACTTCTTCAAGACGAGCAACCTCATCCTCTTCGAACTGTTCATCGCGGGCATCCCCTCTCTCTTCCTCTCCCTGCAGCCGAACACCGAGCGCGTCCACGGCAAATTCATCACCCACGTCATCAGCCGCGCCCTGCCGGGCGCCTGTACCATGGCGCTCGCCGTACTCGCGCTCTATATCACGAGCACGCCGCTCTTTGCCAAGGTATTCACCGCGCTCAACGGCACGCTCGGCGAACTGGTCGTAAGCGGAGAAACGGAAAGCTATACGCTCTCTCAGCTCATTCTGAAGCGCTTCCAGGAGGACTATCTCGCGCTCGCGTTCGTCGCATTGACCTTCTCGGGCACCGTCATGCTGTATCGGCTCTGCCAACCCTTCAATCTGATGCGCGGCACCCTTTGGGCGACTTCGTTTCTGATCTGCGTCGTCTGCATCCTCACCATTCCCGATTTCTTCTTCTCGGACTGGAGCGCGACCTCCGTCAATTTTTCCTTCACCGAAGTGCTCTATCTCGTGCTCATCCTCGTGCTATGTTTCCCGCTCTCCAACGGGCTCATCAAATTCTTTGAAAAGCTCAACAATTCATCCGGAGACGATTGACGGCATTAAAATAGAGCGCCGCTCCCCGCAGGGAGCGGCGCTTTCGCTTTGTTGCGATCTTCCTTTTGTGTCCCGAAGGGAACTCGTTTTTCTCCTGCTTTGTTCAGCCGTCCGAGATATCCCCGAATCTGGTGCCGACGTTCCAATTCGCGCTCTTTTCCACCTTCGTCCAGTCGCCGCTGTAATACGGATAGGCGATCTCGCCGATGTAGGCGAACGCGTAACTGCCGATGCTCTTGAGCGAACTGGGGAAATATACCGTCTTCAGGGACGTGCAAGCCGCAAAGGCGTACGGATAAATAACCTCCAGCGAGGCGGGAAGCGCTATGCTTTCGAGCGCCGCGCAGCCCGCAAAACAAGAATTCGGAATGGCAAAGACCTGCGAAGAAAAGGTAACTTTTTCCAAAGCGGTGCAATTTCCGAACATCGCCGCGCCGAGCACGCCGTTCTCTATGACGACGGACGTCAGGGAAACGCAATGGTAAAACACCGATTCGCCGACCGTCTCCACCGTTGCGGGGACGGTCACCGAGTGCAGAGAACTGCCCGAAAACGCCTTGTTCCCGACCGAACGCACGTTTGCGCCGATCTCCACGAAGCGTATCGAAGCGCCTTCAAACGCGCTCTCCGAAACGGATACGACCTCCTCCCCTTCGTAATAGCGTGGGATCACGATATCGACGGAGGCGCCCCGATAGCCCGAAACGGCATAGCCGCCGTCCACGCTCACATAGACGAGCCCCTCCGTGCCGTCCTTGCCCAGGACGTTCACCGTAATATCCAACCGATAGCTCTCATACGAGATCGTGACGGTACTCTTGCCTGCCTTCAGCTCGCCCGAGATCGCATACTCCTCGAGCGGCACGCTCTCCCCGCCCTGCGAAGAGAGCGCGACGGAAAGGCTGTCTTTCAGACGTTCCGGGGATTCCCCCGAATAGACGTCAGGCGTATCCGTCCACTGCGCCACGAGAAACCACTGCGTCGAAGGGGCGGGCTCGGGACGATTCTTCACATAATCGGCGATGAGCGCCACCGCGCCGCAAGAAATTGCGACAAGGGCAGTCACGACGAGAGCGGACGTACCGAACAGGCGGCGCTTCGCCGCTTGCACGTCTCGTTCGAAGACGATGTCGTCGAGTTCTTCATAGGCGTAATAACGGACGGGGCCCTCTCCATTCTCATCGATGATGCGCGCCGCATTCCGCCGTGCGTTCTCCAGATGCACCGCTTCCGCCTTGAAATAGGCGTAAAGGGAGCCGCGCGCATGGGAGAGCGCCCGCCTGAAATACGGATCGTCGAATATGCCCCTGCGGCGCAGAATGTAACATGCCGGAAAAACAAAATCGCCCTGCCGCTCATAGACGATGCCGTAGCGACAGAGCATGACCGCCCAATAAAGTTCAGGGTCGGCGGGATTTTGGGACAAAAGAGCGAGAAACTGCCTCTGTGCGGAAGAAAAATCCTGCGCGCGCAACAGAGCGTACGCCTCGGAAAGGGGCGCCGCGACAGAAAGCGGTCTTTCCTTTACGGGATAACCGCAACGCACGCATACCGTCTTTCCGTTCTTTCTGCGGCACTCTCCGCCGCAAATTTCGCAATACCGCTCCATTTTTCGCTCTTATCGGATCTGTTTCGGCATTTTTGCCGAAAATCCCAAATAATATTTATTTTATTCTAACATATCCGCGTTTTTTTGTCAATATGCGCCTCTACATTTCTTCCGCGGAAAATGTATGATTACAAATAGATGTGAGACAGCTGGCATAAAAAAAGAGTAACAAGCCAAGAAGTTTGTGATATAGTTTAATCACCACAAAAAACTCAAAACAAACGAGGCTGTTACTCTATGAAAACTATATCACAAATCGCTCGCTTTCGTCAATCAGTTGTTACATTTTCTTTCAACTTCGGCGTTTTAGCCGCCGTTCGCCGCTTCAATGTATCTCGCGCCTCGGTTTATCGTTAGCGGTCTCGCTTTAACGGGCAAACATCTTCCCTTCAGAACAAGTCTCGCCGTCCCTACCGTCATCCCAACCAACATACTCCCGAAGAGCTGTTGCTCATAACCAATATGCGCAGACGCAATCCTCACGCAGGTCTTGTTGTCTTTTGGGTAAAACTCAGAAAGCGCGGTTATTCCCGTTCAATTCCTGCTCTCTGGCGTATTTTGCGCAGGCAGCATTTACATCCAATGAAACCGCCCAATCCCAAATATGTCCCCAAACCATACGAAAAGATGAATTATCCCGGACAACGTGTTCAGGTGGACGTCAAAGTCGTGCCTCTTGCCTGTATTGTCCCCAATGCGGACGGTTTACAGGAGAGATTCTTCCAATATACCGCCTTGGACGAATATTCAAGATTTCGTTTTGTCGCGGCTTTCAAAGAGCACAGTACATATTCTTCCGTTCAGTTCTTGGATATGCTTGTCAAGGCTTTCCCGTTTAAGATAGAGTGTATCCAGACGGACAACGG
>CALVME010000056.1 GCA_944342055.1 uncultured Clostridia bacterium
GGGCGAATCGTTGAACAGGCGCACGAGGAGAGGCGCGGCGACGAAAATGATCACCCCGATGCATTCCGCCATGCTGATCGAACAGATCACGCCGAATCTCACGCCCTTTTTCACGCGATCGAATTGCTTTGCCCCCAGATTCTGTCCCACAAACGTCGCGAGGGACGAAGCAAAACAGGTGACGGGCAGAAAGGCAAAGCCCTCGATCTTTGCATACGAACCGCACCCCGCGACCGCATCCGTATCAAAGGAATTGATGTTGGACTGCACGAAGAGATTGGCGATCGCGATGACCGAATTCTGAATGCCCGAGGGAAGCCCGTAGCGCAGGATCTGCCCCGTCATCCCCCGCGTAAATCCGATTTTACGGAAATAAACGCGGTTGGGCGCGTTGCCGTGCATGAGCTGGACAAAACACAGAACGGCGCTGACGCCCTGCGAGATCACCGTGGCAAACGCCGCCGCGCCGACGCCGCCGTGAAAGACGCCGATGAAGAGCAGATCGAGAAGCACGTTCAGCACGGAGGACACGATGAGATAATACAGCGGGTGTCTGCTGTCTCCCACCGCGTGCATGATGCCGACCGCGATGTTATAGAAGATGACGGTCACGATCCCGCAGGAATAAATGCGGAAATAGGTGATCGAAAGCGGCAACACGTCGGCGGGCGTCTTCATCAGGCGCAGGATCGCAGGCGTAAGCAGCACGCCCAAAGCCGTTGCGACCGCGCTGAACACGACGCCGAGCGCCACGAGGTTGTGGATCGCCTTTTGCATCGATTCGTAATCTTTCGCGCCGAAATAGCGGGCGATCACGACGCTCGCGCCGAGCGCCGTGCCGTTGAAAAATCCCACCAGCATGAAGACGAGATACCCGGACGAGCTGACCGCCGCCAGAGCCGATTCGTCGACAAAATTCCCGACGATCAGCGAATCCGCCGCATTGTACAATTGCTGAAACAAATTGCTCAGAAAGATCGGGAGGGCAAAGAGCAGAATGCTCTTTCTGATCGGGCCCTCCAGCATCCTTCTGTTTACCGTTGCGTCCATTTCCGATTTTGCTCCCTCAGTTGCGTATTTGTTCAAACAACCGCTTATTTTATCACTTTCCTTCCCGTCAGTCAAACGAAAAACGGGCGCTTGCGCAAAGCAAACGCCCGTCCTGAAATCTTTTACCGCGCTTCTCGGAAGTACGAAAGACCGAGGCTCGCAGGCGGTTGATTTTCCCGCTTCTTCTGGAAGCTGACGAAGAGCAGAACGAGTACCGTCACGAAATACGGCACCATATTCATGAGCTCGCGCGCAGCGAATCCGATTCCGGGGATATAGTTGGGAAGAATGTACAAAATCGCAAAGAGAATGGAGCCCAAAATACTGAGGTTGGGTTTCCACATCGCGAAGATGACGAGCGCCACGGACAGCCAGCCCATGCCGTCGATGCTGTACTCCCAGCTGCCGGAGAGCCAGTCCATGACGAAAGTGAGTCCGCCGAGCCCCGCGATCGCACTGCCGATGATCGTCGCGACATAGCGATATCCGCCGACGTTGATGCCCGCCGCGTCCGCCGTCGCGGGATTTTCGCCCACCGCGCGCAGATGCAGTCCCACGCGCGTCTTGGAAAGGATGAGAGACGCGACGACGGCGACGATGATCGCGAGATACACGAGACAGCCGTACGAGAAAAAGAGACTGCCGAAATCGCCCAGGCTGCTCGCAAACGGGAAGCCGGTGCGGAAGAAAATGCTCGCCTGGCTGAACCCCGCCTGATACTGCGACTTGATGGGTGCGATGAAGAACTTCGTCACGCCGATGCCGAACGTCGTGATCGTGAGACCCGTCACGTTCTGATTTGCGCGCAAAGTCACCGCCAGAAAGCTATACAGCGCCCCCATCGCCCCGGCGAACAAGATCGCCGTCAGAATCGGGATGAGCACTGCCAAAAACGGATTCATCAAAGTGAGATCGGGCGCGGAAGTGCTCGCGGATACGGGAAGCGACGAAATATACAAACTCTCTCCGTAGCATCCCCCCAACGCTCCCATGCACATGATGCCGGGAATGCCCAAATTCAGATGTCCGGACTTCTCGGTGAGGATCTCGCCCGTCGAACCGAACAGAAAAATTGCACTCAGGCGGATCGCCTGTACGAGAAACGATACGATATCAAACATGGTCGTCCTCCCCTTCGGTCTCTGTCGGCGACGCTTCGCCGTTCACTTCATGCGCCTCGTCAGGGCGCGCCCCCGCCGCATCCGCTGCGGTATCGGGCGGCAGTTCTTCGTTCGCAAAGGTTATCTTTTCCGTCCCATCGCTCCCTTCCGCGTCGATCTCCTGCGCGGCATGCACGAGGCTTTCCTTCGCGCCGTCAGGCTCCGAGAGGAGAGCGTCTTTCTGTCCGGCCTCGGAAGCGGGAACCGCATCCTGCGCCGAACGCTTTGCCCCCCTCTTTTCGCGGAGAACGCGTTTCTTCTCTTCAAGCCAGAGTCCGAACGAAAGTCCGCTGTCCGTCTTGCCTCCGTTCTTGCCGCGCATGATCAGACGATAGGAAATGAAGAACTCGCAGCCGATGACAAAGAAGAATACGATACCCGTAACGATGTCGGAGAACCCGTCTCCCGTCAGGCTGAAATCGGTCAACACCTGCGAAGAGCCCTTCTGCAAAAATACGACGAGGATAGAGGTCAGCACCATGTAGAACGGGTTGAATTTTCCCATCCAGGACACGATGATCGCCGTAAATCCTCTGTTGGAAACGATATCCGCGTTGACGGTGTAATTGGTGCCCTGACAGATGATGAGCCCCGCGATGCCGCAGATCGCGCCCGAAAGCACCATCGTGCGGATGATGACCTTCTTGACGTTGATGCCGACGTAGCGCGCTGTATTCGCGCTCTCGCCGACGACGGAGATCTCATAGCCGTGTTTGCTGTACTTGAAATAGATCCAGATGGCGATCGTGATCACGGCGACGATGATGATGGTGAGTATGCTCTTCTGCCCGCCGATCACGGGAAAGCGCCCCGTTTCCAGGGGCGGGAGATTGCCCGTACCCGTCGGAACCCAGATCTTGATGAAAAAGTTGACGAGGCTCATCGCGATGTAGTTCATCATCAGGGTGAAGAGCGTCTCGTTGGTATTCCAGAACGCCTTGCAGATCGCGGGGATGACCGCCCACACAATGCTTGCCAGGATGGAGAGAGGCACGGACACCAGAATGATCACGGGCCCGGGGACGCCCGCGCCGCCGAGATAGAACATGCATGCAGTCGCGGTCAAGCCGCCGATGAGCACCTGTCCCTCCGCGCCGATGTTCCAGAATTTCATGCGGAACGCAGGCGTGACGGCGAGCGAAACGCAGAGCAGGATCGCCGTTTCCTGCAGGAAGTTCCAAATGCGGCGGGAAGTGCCGAACACGCCCGCAAACATGGAAGCGTACATTTTCAGCGGATTCTGCCGCAGCATGACGACGCAGAGCAGTCCGCACAAAAGGAAGGCAATGAGAATCGCGCAAAGGCGGATGAGCCAGGATTTCCACCAGACGATGCCGTCGCGCTTTGCAATGTGGAAGAGCGGTTCCCGCACTTCTTTTTTTACCGCTTCATGACTGTTCATGCGTATCCTCCTTTCCTTCGCGCTCCGACTTCGTCATCAGAAGTCCGACTTGTTCTTTTGTCGCGGTGCGGCCGTCGAGTATGCCGCTCACCTTGCCGCCGCAGAGGACCAGAATGCGGTCCGAAAGCGCAAGCAGCACGTCGAGATCTTCCCCGACGTATATGACCGCGACGCCCTTTTTCTTCTGTTCGTTCAGCAGATGATAGATCATGTAGGAAGTATTGATGTCGAGCCCGCGCACGGCATACGCCGTCATGAGGACGGCGGGCGCCTCTGCGATCTCTCTGCCGACCAGAACTTTCTGCACGTTGCCGCCGGAGAGACGGGATACAGGCGTCTTCAGGTCGGGGGTCACGACTTCCAGTTCTTCTTTGATCTTACCGGCAAGTTCTGTGGGCTGTTTCCGCTCGACGAACGGCGTCTTGCCGCTCGCATAGCTCTTGAGCATCATGTTTTCCGCCATGCCCATGGAACCGACGAGCCCCATGCCGAGGCGATCCTCCGGCACGAAGGAGAGCGCCACGCCCATGTTGCGTATCTCTCTCGGAGAAAGTCCGACCAGTTCTTCTTCCTCGCCCTCATCTGTAACGAAGGAGATCGAACTGCCGGGATAGGCGTATTCCAGCCCCGCGATGCTCTCGAGAAGCTCTTTCTGTCCGCAACCCGAAATGCCCGCGATGCCGAGTATCTCGCCGCCGAACGCGGTAAAAGACACGTCGCTCAGCGTCGCCACGCCCTCTTTGTTTTTGCAGGTCAGATTTTTGACCATGAGGCGGGGGCGAGGTCTGACGGGGTCGGGTCGCTCGATGTTGAGCGCCACCTTCTGCCCCACCATCATCTCCGTCAGGGAAAGTTCCGTGGCGTATTTGGTCTCAACGGAGCCGACGTATCTGCCCTTGCGCAGGATCGCCACGCGGTCGGAGACGGAAAGCACCTCGTGCAGTTTGTGCGTGATGATGATGATGGATTTCCCGTCGTCGCGCATGTGACGGATGACTTCGAACAAACGCTCCGTCTCCTGCGGCGTCAATACGGCGGTCGGCTCGTCCAAAATCAGGA
This sequence comes from uncultured Clostridia bacterium, assembly GCA_944342055.1. GTDB lineage: Bacteria > Bacillota > Clostridia > Christensenellales > Borkfalkiaceae > RGIG8762. The sequence continues at coordinate 4,672 of CALVME010000056.1, forward strand.
TATCCGCCCCGCGGTAGAGCACTTTTACGATCTCGACCGTCTGTTTTTCCGAAACGGACATTTCGTACACCTTTTTCTTGGGATCGATGGTGAAGCCGTAGCGCTCCGCGATCTCTCTGACGCGCGCGTTGACCTCTTTCATGTTGAATCTTCTGCCGTCCTTGACCCCGAGCACGATGTTCTCCGCCGCAGTAAACAGATCGACCAGCTTGAAATGCTGATGCACCATGCCGATCTTATAGCGGAATGCGTCTTTTGGCGAACGGATGAGCACCTCTTCGCCGTCGACAAAAATATGTCCCTCGTCCGGGAAATAAATGCCCGCGATCATGTTCATGAGGGTGGTCTTTCCGCTTCCGTTTTCGCCGAGGATCGCGAGGATCTCTCCCTTGTAGACGGTCAGATCCACGCCTTCGTTGGCGACCACGCTGCCGAAATATTTCGTAATCCCCTTCAGTTCGATTGCTACGGTTTTTTCCACACCGCACCTCCGCAATGATTTCTTTTATAACTGGATAAGGCGGAGTCTGCGCTCCGCCTGTTCCGGTTGTAGTCTGAATGATTACTCAATGACCGTGATGCCGTCAATGTCGATATCGAAATAAGGAGCGGAACGCATCTCGGACTCATGGAAGTAGCCGTCGAAGATCGCCTCGGTGTCGGGCGTATAAGCCGCGTCGGTATCTACGTCTGCGAGATAGCTCGTCAGGGTCTGACCGCCTACGGTAAATACGGAGGTGTCGAATACATGAAGCGTGCCTGCCTCAAGCTTCGCCTTAGCCTCATCGATCGCTTCCTGCGTGCCTGCCGCAGCAGCCTTCTCGTTGATCTCGGTGAGCTGTACGGAACCCGTCGCAAGCGTGCCGGTCCAGTCAGCTGCGATCGCCTCGCCGTTCTCGACGCACTCGATCATGTAAAGGAAGTACGGCGTCCAGTTGATCTTAGAAGATACGATGTAGGTGTTGGGGCAAGCCTCTACCGTGCTGCCGTTGTAAGAAACGTTGGGAACGCCTCTCTCCTCGCAAGCGGAAGGTGCGCCCATGGAATCGGCGTGCTGGCTGATCAGCTTGCAGCCGTTGTCCATCAGAGCGTTAGCGGTAGATCTCTCCGCAGTCTCGTCATACCAGGATCCCGTGAATCTGACTTCCATCGTAACGTCGGGGCAAACGGATTTAGCGCCGAGGTAGAACGCGGTGTAGCCGGACTTGACTTCCGCATAAGGGAACGCGCCGACATAACCCATCTTCGTCTCGCCCATTTCGTTCATCTTGAGACCTGCGGCGATACCTGCAAGGTAACGACCCTCATAGATGGACGCGAATGCATTGTGGAAATTCGCGACGCCCTCGGTATGCGCCATTGTGCCGGTAGCGTGGCAGAATTCGACATCAGGGAACTCTCTCGCAGCCTGAAGGATAAAAGACTCGTGACCGAAGCTGTCCGCAAAGACGATATCGCAGCCCTGATCGACGAGGTCCGCAGCCGCCTCATAGCAAGCGTCGTTCTCGCCTACGTTCGTCTTGTAGATGAACTGTGCCTGCTCGAAACCGAGCTCTTTTCTTGCCTCTTCCGCTGCATCCATGAAGTTCTTGTCATAGGTGGAGCTTTCGTCGTGAAGGAAAATGAAACCTACTTTGAGTTTGGAGTCATCCTCTCCGCCGCATCCGACAAGTCCTGCGAATGCAGAAACCGCCATCGTAGCCGCAAGAGCTACCGTTGCCAATTTTTTCATATACTTCTCCTTTTTCCGCAATGCGGAACAAAAAATTATTTACTGTTTGCGAAAGACGATCCCGCTCTCGTTCATGCTGTCGATGATCGCGAGGGATTCCACGCGGTAACCTCTGCGCCGAAGCGCGTCGCCGCCGCCCTGGTACCCCTTTTCGATCGCCGCTCCGCAGCCGACCACCGTCGCGCCCGCCTGCGCTGCGATTTCGAGCATGCCGTTGATGGCGTTGCCGTTGGCAAGAAAATCGTCCAGAATCAAAAGCCTGTCGTCCGCCTGAATATATTCTTTGCTGACGACGATCTCATAATTCCTCTGATGCGTATAAGAATAGACGCAGGCGGCATACGTTTCGCCGGAAAGATTGGCGGACGCATGCTTTTTCGCAAATACGACAGGCACGCCGAGTTGTGCGCCTGCCGCAAAGGCGAAGGCGATGCCGGACGCTTCCACGGTGAGTATCTTCGTCACGCCGCAATCTCCGAAGAGGCGGCAGATCTCTTTGCCCATTTCCATGGAAAAAGCCGTATCGATCTGCTGATTCAAAAAGCTTCCGACTTTCAGGACGTTTCCGGGTAATACTTTTCCTTCTTTTAAGATCTTCTCTTCCAACGCCTTCATTCGAATCTCCAAAAAAATCAAGACGACAGCGTAAAAACACTGCCGTCTACCGATCGATTGCCAATAGTCGCGATTTATGTCGGTATCGCGGTAGAAACGCCTCCACCCACTCTTTCAGAGGCTTATATTGGTTGATGAAACTGTTTTGAATTTGTATTTATTATAGTACATATCGATTTTTCTGTCAAATGTTCCCCGATTTTTTTCCGTTCTTTTTGCTTTTGTAACAAATTACCAGGTTTTTGAATTGTTTTCACTATTTTTTCACAAAACTCGACAGATTCAAAAAAAAGCTCTTTTCGCCGTTCTGCGCAGAAGCGCTTTCCCGCGAGAAGACCCCCCCGACGGCGGACAAAACGCGCATGAATCAAAAAATCTTTCGTCCGATCGACAGGCGGCGCGCCCCTGAAAAAATAAGTGCGAAGCGGCATCGGATGCGACCGCGGCGCACGTCCTCTCCCGAGGCAAGCTCTCGTTCCCGCGGCGCGCGTCCGTCTTGACGGAACGGGGCGGCGTTTGCCGCAAAATGAAAAAGTCCGAACGGCGAACGCCGATCGGACTTTGGCAGGGGAGACGCGATTCGAACACGCAACCTACGGTTTTGGAGACCGCTACTCTACCGTTGAGCCACTCCCCTGTGCGAAATACTCAAACAGTATAATCAATTCTTCGTGAAATGTCAAATATTTTTTCCCGCTTCCGACAAAAAAGATAAATATATTTTTATTCCTCTTCGCTCAGCGCATCAGCCTGCGGGACGTCCCCCCCCGTTTGTTCGTCGGAAAGACTCGTCACATTGAACACCGAGACGCCCTCAAAGTAGACGTTCAGCACCTCCCTCTCGCCGAACTTGATGCTCCTGACGCGGGAACCGTCAAAAAAAATCATGTCTCCCTCCCCGTGATCCAAAGCGAATGCGTCGACTCGTCGTAATACATGATGAAATTTGCGTCTTCGCCGCGGTCGCCTTTGTCTCCGGGGAAACCGCGTTCTCCCTTGTCGCCCTTGTCCCCGGGATCGCCTTTGTCTCCCTTGTCGCCCTTATCTCCTTTCAGACCCTGAATGCCCTGATCTCCCTTGTCGCCCTTGTCTCCGGGAAAACCTCGCTCTCCTCTCTCTCCCTTCGGCCCCTGCGCCACGGTATAACGGGTATCCAGGCCGATCTCATAGCACGCGCCGTCGTTCAGAAAGACATAAAGCACATCCCCCTGCTGGCGATCGCTGTAACCGACGGATATGCCGCAGACGCCATCGGCAAACGCTTCGGGAAAGTCGGAAAACAGCGCGACCTGCTGTCCCGAAAAATCCAGGGCGAGAATGGTGCCCTCTTCGGAGAGCACATAGACGTTTCGGTTGTCCGCCGTCATCGTCTTTGCGGCGATCGCGCTCGACGCCTGATAGGTCGGAGAACACACCGTTTCGCTCCCCGACGGCGTACCCGTCATGCCCCAGGCGGAAAACTTTCCCGACCCGATGGAATAAATCATCTGAGAGTCTGAAGAAACGGCGGCAAAACTCATCCCGGAAAGGCGGAAAGACTCCGTGAGCGAGCCGCTCAGCGTGTACTCCCGCACCGTGCCGCTCCCCGACACATAAAGTTTTCCCCCTGCGATCTGCAAGCAGCTCCCGCCGGAGAGGGAAAGGCGCGACGTCTCCGAGCCTTCCGACAAATCGTAAACGATGATCTGATTCGCATAAGAAGCATACGCCAGCCCGTCATACACGGCGACGGCGAGCGGCGCGGAGGCGAATTGCAGGGTCGACACGGCGATGATGCGGCAGCTGTGCCGCTGCGCGTCGAAGTGCAAGGGGGCTCCGTAATACGACCTCGTCTCCGAGAAGGGAGAATCCACGACGGAACCTACCTGCTGTCCGAGCAAGTCCACCTTTCTTTTGGTTTCCGCCACTTCCTGCAAAAGTTCGGTAAAGAGGTCGGTCTCATCGGCGCCGTCCACGATCTCATCCGAAGCCACGGCTTCCTGCACCTCGATGAAAAAATGCGACGTGGAAAGCCTGGCGTTTCCCTCTGCCACCAGCGACAGATCGCAGATCAGTATCCCTGGATCTTTCAGCGCCCAGAGCGGCAGCACCGCCGACACGCATCCCTCCGTCGTGATCTGCGCGGAAAAGGTCGCCCTCTTGCCGTCCGCACGTCGGATGTTGATCTGTGCGAGCGTCCCCGTCGGGACGACAAACGGTACCCCGTCCTGAGTGACCGTAATTTTAAGTCTGCGCGTATCGACATCCTGCTGTTTTGCGAGGATCGTCTTGCCCGTATTCGGGCGAAGAAGATCCGCCGCGAGCGTCTTCGTTACCTCTAACTGCATTTTCTTCCTCCTTTTTCTCTCATTATAGGCAAAAAGAAAAAAAGAGACCGTCGCAGTGACGGCCTCTTTGCATGCAATTTTATTCAGACTCTGACGTCGCCCTTCTGGCCGAGCAGCGAAGCGTTGTCGCGCAGGATGGGATCGATCTCCTCGGCGATGAATTCCTCCGTCTGTTCGGGAGCCCTGCCGATGAATTTCTTTGCGTCGAGGATGCCCTCGAGCTTATCGTGCACGGGCGCAAACATATCGTCTGCGAGGATCAGCTCGATGAGATTGTTCTCTTTGCCCTCGACCTTGACGTTTCTGCCCGCCTCCATGGACAGCACGCGGATGCGTTCGTGCAATTCCTGACGGTTTCCGCCCGCCTTGACGCACTCCATCATGATGTTTTCCGTTGCCATGAACGGCAACTCCGCGCGGATGTGCTTGGCGATGACTTTATCGTAAACCACCATATTTTCCGCCACGTTCATGTAGATATTGAGGATGGCGTCTACCGCGAGGAACGCCTGCGCGTTGACGATGCGGCGGTTTGCGGAATCGTCCAGCGTGCGCTCGAACCACTGCGTGGAAGCGGTGATCGCACTGTTCGTCGGGAGCGAGATGACATAGCGGGCGAGAGAGCCGATGCGCTCGCAGCGCATGGGATTTCTCTTGTAAGCCATGGCGGACGAGCCGATCTGGTTTTTCTCGAACGGTTCCTCGATCTCCTTCATGTTCTGCAGAATGCGGATGTCGTTGGAGAACTTGTAGGCGCTCTGCGCGATCTGAGAGAGCACGCAAAGGACGTTATAATCGAACTTCCTCGGATACGTCTGACCCGTCACGCCGTACACTTTTTCGTAGCCCATCTTCCCGACGACGCGGCGTTCCAGCTCCTTGACTTTCTCGTGATCGCCGTTGAAAAGGTCCAGAAAGCTCGCCTGCGTCCCCGTCGTGCCCTTGACGCCGCGCAGCTTGACGTGTGATTTCAGGTCCGATAAATTCGCATAATCCATGGAAAGATCCTGCAGCCAGAGCGTGGCGCGCTTGCCCACCGTGGTGAGCTGCGCGGGCTGAAGGTGCGTAAAGCCGAGCGTCGGCAGGTCTTTGTATCGGAGCGCGAAGCGTTTGAGCAGATCGATGACGTTGACCAGCTTCTGCAAAATGATGTCCAGCCCGTCGTTTAAAATGATGATCTCGGAATTACAGTTGACAAAGCAGCTCGTCGCACCGAGATGAATGATGGGCATCGCCTTGGGCGCCTGCGCGCCGTACGCTTTGACGTGTGCCATGACGTCGTGTCTGACCTCTCTTTCATAGCGCGCCGCAAGTTCATAGTCGATGTCTTCGGCGTGCGCCTTCAATTCATCCACCTGTTCCTGCGTGATGTTGAGCCCGAGTTCCATCTCGGACTCGGCAAGCGCGATCCAAAGTTTTCTCCAGAGCTTGAAACGTTTCTCGTCCGAAAAATTTTCCATCATCGGGCGGGATGCGTAGCGGGTGATGAGCGGATTCTGATAAATGCTGTTGTCTGTCATGATATCTCCTCGGTTGCGGCGTTGCGGCAACTCACTTTTTTAATTTTCGAGTCAAAGACTTGCGGCTCTGCTCTTCCTTATATCGCTTGTATTTTTCGTCCTGCTCTTTCAGATAGCGGGAGAGATTTTCCCGAAAATCTCTGACGTGAAAGAAGCGCAGGAAATGGGCGCGCTCGTGCGTCTCTTTCCAGAAATCGCGCACGCTCGCTTTGAGTTCCTCGTATTTGACGACGATCTTGTTTTCCTTGGCAAATTTCCGGATCTTGACGGACATATCGACGGAGTTCCAAAAATCCACCAGGAAAACCCCGCCGAACAGCCCGATGAAGAAGAGAGACTCCATGTGCGAACCAATCCAGTTTACCCAGCGGACGGCAAACGGGTCGATCAGAAAAAAGTAGACGACTGCGACCACCGCCCAAAAGAAGGAATAGAGCGGGCAGATGATGCCCTGAAGATTGCCCCACTGATCGGAATAATCCCACAGTTTGATGCCCATGCCCTTGATGAAGATCAAACCGCCGACGTACTCGATGAGTGTCATGGAGAGAGCCATGACGACGAGCGTGACGACCGTCCCCGTCGTTTCATCGGGAAACAGCGGCAAAAGATATTGTTTGAGCAAAAACAGCCCGACGAGCCCGAAACCGTAGATCGGCAGATACGGTCCCGTCAGAAATCCGGGGTTGATCCACTTCCCTTCCTTTCTGTGCGAGACAAAGCGCCTGTAAAACACTTCCATGACCCAACCCAAAAAGGAACCGCAGAAAAACAGAGAAGCGACGATCGTAAATGCGCGCACCATATTACTTGAAATAATCGACGCCGGACTCAAAGAGCTTCATGTCGAAGGACGCCGCATAATTCTTATAGAGATTTTCGCCGATGCGCTCCGCATGTCCCATCTTGCCGAACACCCTTCCGTCGGGAGAAGTGATGCCCTCGATCGCCCACGCCGAACCGTTGGGGTTGAACGGGGAAACCATCGTGGGCTTGCCCGCAAGATCGACGTACTGCGTCGCGATCTGCCCGCCGCGCTTCATCTCTTCGAGCGCGGAAACGGGCGCCACGATCTTTCCTTCGCCGTGCGACACGGGTACCGCGTACACGTCTCCGACGCGGCAAGCCGACAACCAGGGCGAGAGAACGGACGCTACGCGCACGTTGACCATCGTGGAGACGTGGCGTGAGATGCTGTGGTAAGTCAGCGTGGGCGACTCGCCCGTAAGCGGGCGAATCTCGCCGTAAGGCACGAGACCGAGCTTGATGAGCGCCTGGCAACCGTTGCAGATGCCGAGCGCAAGTCCGTCGCGCTCCTTCAAAAGCTTCATGACCGCCTCCGCAATGTAGGGATTGCGGAAGGTCGTCGCGATGAACTTGCCCGAACCGTCAGGCTCGTCCCCGCCCGAGAACCCGCCGGGGAACGCGATGATGTTAGCCCGACCGATCGCCGCGACGATGGCGCGGACGCTCTCTTCGATGTCGGAAGCCGAACGGTTTCTGACGACGACGGTCTCCGTCTCCGCCCCGGCGAGGCGGAATCTGCGCTCCGTGTCAAGCTCGCAGTTTGTGCCGGGGAACACGGGAATGAACACGCGCGGCTTTGCGAGAGAGACCTTGCGGGCGATCTTCTTGCCTGCGGCATAATCGCAGTTTACCGCCTCTCCCTCTGCGGGAGCGACGCTCGGGAACACGGATTCGAGCGTTCCCGTAAACGCCTTGACCGCCTCCTCGCGGCTGACGATCTCCTCGTCCAGCGTGAACCCGCCTTCCGCCGTTCTGCCGAGCGGAATGCAGACGAGTCCCTCAAGCTGCTGACGGTCTTCCGTGCAGACGATGAGCTCGCCGTACCTTTCGGCAAACAGATAGTCGGCATCTCCGTCGAACTGGAATCCGAATCCGTTGCCGAGGCAGCTCTTGACGACCGCCGCCGCGACGCCGCCGTTCTCCACGACGGTCGCAAAGCGGATGTTGCCCCTTTCGATCTCTTCGTGCACGCGGCGATAGAGCTTTTTGAGATACTCAAAATCGGGGATCTTGTTCGCGTCCTTCTTCATGGGCAGGATATAGAGCTTCATGCCTGCCTGTTCCACGACGTTCGTGATGAGTTTGGACGCCAGGACGGGCGCGAGCGCGAAAGAAATGAGCGTGGGGGGCACGTCAATCTGTTCAAACGTGCCGCTCATGCTGTCCTTGCCGCCGATCGCGCCGACGCCGAGTCCGATCTGCGCATACAGCGCGCCGAGCATCGCGGAAAGCGGTACGCCCCAGCGCTTGGGATCCTGATTCAAGCGCATGAAGAACTCCTGCAGCGTCAGACGGATGCGGTCGAAATCGCCGCCCGCCGCGACGACCTTGGCGATCGAAGCGACGATCGAATAGATCGCCCCCGTGAACGGGCTGGAAGACATGAGCTTGGGAGAATAGCCGTAAGCGGAGACAGACGCGTTGTCCGTCTCTCCGCCCTGGATTTTCGCCGCCATGGCGATCGCGGGCGTGAGCTGATATTTCCCGCCGAACGGCATATAGATGCTCTTGGCGCCGATGGTGGAGTCAAAGATCTCGGAAAGCCCCTTCTTCGAGCAGACATTGAGCTCGGAGAGCTTTTCGAGCAGGCTCTCGCGGAAGGCGCTGAGCGTGGGTTGTCTGAAATAGTCGGTCACTTTGTCCTCGATGACCGCGTCGACGACCTGTTTGACGCCGTTGGTGTCGAGGAAATCGCGGGAAATGTCGACGATGAATCTGCCCTTGAAGGACATCTTCATGCGCCTGTCGTCCGTGACCGTCGCGACGGGCGTCGCGGCAAGATTTTCCTTCGCGGCGAGCGCGATGAACGTTTCCGCGTCTTTGCGGTCCCCGACCACCGCCATGCGCTCCTGCGGTTCGGAGATGGCAAGCTCCGTCCCCGACAGTCCCTCGTACTTCTTGGGCACGCGGTCAAGGTTGATGACGAGCCCGTCCGAAAGTTCTCCGATCGCGACGGCGACGCCGCCCGCGCCGAAGTCGTTGCACTTCTTGATGAGCCTGGTGACTTCGGGATTCAGGAACAATCGCTGCAGTTTGCGCTCGGTCAGGGCGTTGCCCTTCTGAACCTCCGCGCCGCAAGTGTGAACGGATTCCACGTTGTGCGCCTTGGAGGAGCCCGTCGCGCCGCCGCAGCCGTCGCGCCCCGTCTCTCCGCCGAGCAAGAGGATGAGATCGCCCGCTTCCGGCTTCGCGCGATAGACCATGTCGCGCTTCGCGCCGCCGACGACGAAACCCGTTTCGAGGCGCTTCGCCTTATAGCCCGGCGCATAGATCTCATCCACGAGCCCCGTGGCGAGACCGATCTGATTGCCGTAAGAGGAGAAGCCCGCCGCCGCCGTCCTGGTCAGGACGCGCTGGGGAAGTTTTCCCGGCAAGGTATCTTCGAGGCTCTCCCTCGGATCGGCTGCGCCCGTGATGCGCATCGCCTCATAGACGTAAGTTCTGCCGCTCAGCGGATCGCGGATCGCGCCGCCGAGGCAGGTCGCCGCGCCGCCGAACGGTTCGATCTCCGTCGGGTGATTGTGCGTCTCGTTCTTGAACATGATGAGATATTTCTCGGGCTTGCCGTCGAGGACGACGTCCACACAGATAGAGCAGGCGTTAATCTCGTCGGAGACATCCAGATCGTTGAGCCTGCCGATCTTTCTGAGCTTTTTGACGGCGATCGTCGCAATGTCCATCAGACAGCGGTATTTGTCCGCGCGCTTGCCGTTGAACTCCTCGAAGAGATCCCCGTAGAGGTTGAGCGCCGCCTCGATGTGCGGGTTGTCCGAAAGAACGGTGACGTGCTTGATCTCGGTGGAGAACGTCGTGTGGCGGCAGTGATCGGACCAATAGGTGTCGATGACCTTGATCTCCGTCTCGGTGGGATTTCTGCCCTCGTTTTTGAAGTAATCGCGCACGAACAGGAGATCGGCGACGGACATGGCGAAGCCGAAGCGCTTGTGATAGTCGGAAATCTCCTGCGCGCTCATGTCGATAAAGCCCTCAACCTCCTTCACGTCCGCCGCTTCCTGCGCGACGTGCGCGAGAGACTCCGGCTTCGCAAGGCTGACTTCCTCGCACTCGACGGGGTTGATGAGGTGCTTCTTGATGGCGGCAAGCTCGTCTTGCGTGACGCCGGAAATGGCGATGACGCGCGCGCACTTGACGATGGGGCGGCGATCGATGGTCAGAAGCTGCACGCACTGCGCGGCGCTGTCCGCCCGCTGATCGTACTGTCCCGTGAGATAGGCGATCGCAAAGACTTTGTAATCTTCGGGGAAGGTCACCTCTTCGCGATAGACGAAGTCGACGGGCGGCTCGGAGAACACGCTCGCGATCGCGGTGCTAACCTGTTCTTCGTCCAGCCCCTCCACGTCGTAGCGGATGAGCTCGCGCACGTCGGAGACATTGATCTTCAAAAGGCTCCTCAAGTCCTCTTTGATCTTCTTTGCCTGCAAATTGTCTTTCTTTTCTACGAAAATTCTGTAAATCATTTTTTTACCCGATATTTGATTCCGATGTCCTTGCGCATGTGCATGCCTTCGAACGAGATTCTGGCGGCGTTGCGATACGCCTTTTCCCTCGCCTCTTCGATCGTCGCACCCTTTGCGCACACGTTGAGCACTCTGCCGCCGTTCGTGACGAGCTTTCCGTCCTGCATCTTGGTTCCCGCATGATAGAGCATGACGTCGGGGTCGAGCTCTCCGATCCCGATGGGCACGCCCTTGCGATAAGATACGGGATACCCTCCGCTCGCGAGCACGACGCACACGCACGCGCCGCTCTCCCACTCGACCTTGATCTCGCCGAGCCGTTCGTCCGTCACCGCCTCGAAGATGTCCAAAAGATCTGTTTTCAGCATGGGCAGGACGACCTGCGTCTCGGGATCGCCGAAACGGGAATTGTATTCGACCACTTTCATGCCCGTCGGCGTGCGCATGAGCCCGAAATAGAGCACGCCCTTGAAGGGGCATCCCTCCGCGCGCATGGCAGCCACGGTCGGAAGCACGATCTTTTCCATCGTCTCGCGTTCCTCTTGCTCGCCGTAGAAGGGACAGGGCGTAAACGTCCCCATGCCGCCCGTATTCAGCCCCTTGTCGCCGTCGAAGGCGCGCTTGTGATCACAGGAGGTGACCATCGGGACGACCGTCTTCCCGTCCGTAAAGACGAGGAGGGAAACCTCTTCGCCCGGGTGAAATTCTTTGCCCGTCATGTACTCTTCCACGACGATTTTTTCGCCCGCCGCGCCGAATTTCTTGTCAAGCATGATCTCTTTGAGCCCCGCTTCCGCCTCCTCCATGGTATTGCAGAGCAGGACGCCCTTGCCGAGCGCGAGCCCGTCCGCCTTCAGGACGATGGGCGCGCCCTTTTGCTCTATGTAAGCCTTCGCCGCCTCGTAAGAGTCAAACGTGGCGCTCTCCGCCGTGGGAATGTTATACTTTTTCATGAGCGCCTTGGCAAACGCCTTGCTCGATTCGATCCGAGCCGCCGCGCGGCAGGGTCCGAAGCACCTGTGACCGCGCCCTTCCAGCTCGTCCACGAGCCCGAGCGCGAGCGGGTCGTCCGGCGTGACGACGGTGTAATCGATCTCGGGATGCAGATCGAGATAATCCCCGACCGCCTTCACGTCGCAGTAATCGACGTCAATGCATTCCGCAAGCTGCGCAATGCCTGCGTTCCCCTTCATCGCGTAAAGCCGATCGACGCGCGGACTTTTTCTCAGAGCGGCAATGACGGCGTGTTCTCTGCCGCCGTTGCCGATGACGAGAATATTCATCTGTTTCCTCCTGTTGCGTACTTCTAAAAAGCGCAAAAGCCGAAAACGAAAAGTTTTCGGTTTTGCCGTTCGATCAGTGTTTGAAATGGCGCATTCCGACGAAGATCATCGCAATGTTGTGGCGGTTACATTCATCGATGGAGAGCTGATCGTTCTTCGATCCGCCCGGCTGAATGATCGCCGTAATGCCAGCCTTTGCGCATTCTTCCACGCAATCGGGGAAGGGGAAGAATGCGTCGGACGCCATGACAGAGCCCTTTGCCTTGTCTCCCGCATGCGCGATCGCCTGCTGCGCCGCCCAGATGCGGTTGGTCTGTCCCATGCCGATGCCCGTCGTTCTGTCGCCGTTGCCGATAACGATGGCGTTGGACTTGGTGTGCTTTACGACCTTCCAGTTGAAAAGGAGCGCGCGCATCTCGTCCTCCGTCGGAGCGCGGTTGGTGACCACGCGGATGTCTTCCTCGTGCAAAAGCTCGTTGTCGTAATCCTGCACGAGCAGACCGCCGTAAATTTTTTTCATGTCGTAAGCGCCGCTGTCGCTTCCCTGTCTCTTTTCGCGGATGTCGGGAAGTTCCAACAGGCGGATGTTCTTCTTGCGCGTCAGAATCGCCATCGCTTCGGGCGTGAATCCGACCGCCACGATGATCTCGATGAAGATCTTGGAGATCTCGTTCGCCGTGCGCGCGTCCACGATGCCGTTGATCGCCAGAATGCCGCCGAATACGGAGACGGGATCGGACTCATACGCCTTCATGTAGGCGTCGTAAATGGTCTCGCCCGAACCTACGCCGCAGGGATTGGCATGCTTGCTCGCGACGACGGTCGGCTCGTCGAACTCTTTGACGAGCTCAAGCGCGCCGTTCGTGTCGTTGATGTTGTTGTAGGAAAGCTCCTTGCCCCAGAGCTGTTTCGCGTGGGACAGCGAGCCGGGGCGGGAGAATTCATCCGTATAGAAGCAAGCTCTCTGGTGCGGGTTTTCGCCGTAGCGCATCTCCTGCGTCCTTCTGTAGGCGAACGTCGCGATCTCGGGGAACTGCACGCCGAGCTGGTTGGCGAGGTAGGTGGAGATCAGGCTGTCGTAGACCGCCGTGTGCGCAAATACCTTATACTGCAGATAGCGTTTGAATTCAAGGCTGATCTGCCCCGTCGCAAGCTCGCAGAGCACTTTTTCATAGTCGGCGGGATCGACGACGACTGTCACGTCCTGATAGTTCTTTGCGGCAGCCCGCAGCATGGTCGGCCCGCCGATGTCGATGTTCTCGACCGCCTCTTCAAAGGTGACGCCGCGTCTCAAAATGGTCTGTTTGAACGGATAGAGGTTGACGACGACCATATCGATGGGCTGAACGCCGAGTTCTTCGAGCTGTTTCATGTGCTCGGGATTCGAACGCATGGCGAGAAGCCCCGCGTGAATGTTGGGATGCAAGGTCTTGACTCTTCCGTCAAGGCACTCGGGAAATCCCGTGATCTCGCTCACGCCGATGACCTGGAACCCTGCCTCTCTGAGCGCTTTGGCGGTACCTCCCGTAGAGATCAGCTCGTAGCCGTATTCTACGAGATACTGACAAAATTCAACAATGCCCGTCTTATCGGATACGCTGACGAGCGCGCGCTTTTTCCGTTCTTCCATTTATCATTCCTCCACTTTGATGATTCTTCCTTTTTTATGGATCTTGCCCTGCACGAGCAGGCGTACCGCGAGGGGCAAAATGCGATGTTCCACTTTCAGAATGCGCTCCTGCAGGCTCTCGGGGGTGTCGTCCGGAAGGACGGGAACCGCCTCCTGCATGATGATCGCGCCCGTGTCCGCGCCCGCGTCCACGAAATGCACCGTCGCCCCTGAAAGTTTGGCGCCGTATTCGATGACCGCCCGATGCACCTTCAGCCCGTAAAACCCTTTCCCGCAGAAGGAAGGGATGAGCGAAGGATGAATGTTGACGATGCGGTCGGCAAATTCCGAAAGGAGCGGCTCCGTCAGAATCGTGAGATACCCCGCGAGCACGATATACTCGACGCCGAGTCCGACGAGCTGCGCACAGAGCGCGCCGTACATCTCCTCGAGAGAAGAATATGCCTTTTTATCGTATATGAGCACGGGAATGTCGTGCCGCTTCGCCCGTTCGATCGCGCCGATCCCCTCGCGGGAGGCGACGAGACAGGCAATTTCGCAGAACGCTTCCCGTTCGTTGGCGTCGATCACGGACTGAAAATCCGTCCCGCCGCCGGAAGCAAATACCGCTATTTTCTTCATAACAACGTCACGCCGCTCCCCTGCACCGTTTTTCCGATGACGACCGCCTCTTCTCCGCTCTCTTTGAGGGAGGAGAGCGTCGCCTCGACGTCTTCGGGCGCAACGCAGACCACCATGCCGATGCCCATATTGAAAGTGTTGTAGATCTGCGCGTCGGTGATCTCCGCCTTTTTCTGCATATAGCGGAAGACGGCGGGCACTTCATAGCTGTCTTTTCTGATCTCGCAGCCGATGCCTTCGGGGAAAATTCTGGGAATGTTCTCGATGAATCCGCCGCCCGTGATGTGCGCGATGCCCTTAACGGTGACCTTTTCGATGAGAGACAGAATGCTTCTGACATAAATTCTCGTCGGCGTGAGCAAGATGTCGGAAGGCTTGCCTCCGAGCTCCTCGCTGTACGTCTCCAGCACCCCTCTCTCCTCACCGAAGAGCTTTCTCACGAGGGAATAGCCGTTGGAATGCACGCCGCTCGATTTCAATCCGATGAGAACGTCCCCAGCCTTGATCTGCTTGCCGTTGACGACCTTCTTTCTGTCCACCACGCCGACGGCAAAGCCTGCGATATCATACTCGCCCTCCTGATAAAAGCCGGGCATCTCCGCGGTCTCGCCGCCGATGAGCGCGCAGCCGGACTGTCTGCAGCCTTCCGCTACGCCGGAAACAACGGTCGCAACCGTCTCGGGAGAGAGTTTGCCCGTCGCAAAGTAGTCGAGGAAAAAGAGCGGCTTGGCGCCCTGGCAGACGATGTCGTTGACGCACATGGCGACGGCGTCGATGCCGATGGTGTCGTGCTTGTCCATGACGAAAGCGTATTTGAGCTTGGTGCCTACGCCGTCCGTGCCTGCGACCAGAACGGGCTCTTCCATCTTCTCCCCGCTCAGCGAATAAAATCCGCCGAACGAGCCGATGTCGCCAAGCACCTTGTCGTTGTACGTGGTTTTGACGTGCTTTTTCATGAGCTCGACCGCTTTATAGCCTCTCTCAACGTCTACGCCGCTGTCCTGATAAGAAATCGCCATTATCTTTCTCCTTTCGCTTATTCGAATTTGTATTTGTCCGTCTCTTCGCTCGGGCAGGGATATTCTCCGCTAAAGCACCCGAGGCAGAAGTTCATGCGGGATTGTCTGCAGGTCTCCACGAGGTCGTCGACGCTCAGATAGCGGATGCTGTCCGCGCCGAGCACCTTCGCGATCTGCTCTTCGTTCCTGTATGCGCCGATCAGCTGGGAATACGTCTGCATATCGATGCCGAGATGACAGGGATGCTTGATGATCGGGGAACAGATGCGCACGTGCACTTCCCTCGCGCCCGCGTCGCGCAGCATGCGCACGATGCGCTTGCTCGTCGTGCCGCGCACGATGGAATCGTCCACGATGATGAGACGCTTGCCCTGGATGTTGGCGCGGAGCGCGTTCATCTTGACGCTCAGGCTGTTCTCCCGCATCGACTGATCGGGCTGAATAAACGTACGTCCGACATAACGGTTCTTTGCCAGCGCCTCGACGTACGGAATGCCGGAAACCTCCGAGTATCCCCTCGCCGCGACGACGGCGGAATCGGGTACGCCGGACACGATGTCCGCTTCGACGCCGTACTTCTGTGCCAGGATCCTGCCCGCCTGTTTTCTCGCCTCATAGACGGAGCACCCGTCGAGGATGCTGTCCGCACGCGCGAAATAGACGTATTCGAAGATGCAGGCGGCGGACTTCGGCGGCAAATTTTCCATCCTGTGCGAAGTCAGTCCGTTCGCGTCGATCACGAGGATCTCACCCGGCTCCACGTCCCTGACATAAGTTGCGCCGACCGCGTCGAGCGCGCACGTCTCGCTCGCGACGATGTAATCGTCGAGCGATCTGCCCAGCACGAGCGGACGGATGCCGAACGGATCGCGCACGGCGATAAGCTGCGTCGTCGTCATGACGACGAGGGAATACGAACCTTTGAATTCCTTGCACGCGCAGACGATGCCCTTCAGAATGTTGCCGTCGCTGTACTTGTTGATCATAGACGCGATGACTTCGGAATCGATCGTCGTCTGAAAGACGGCGTTCTCCTGAATGAGCTTTTCGCGAAGCGAACGCGTGTTGACGAGGTTTCCGTTGTGCGCGACGGCGATCTTGCCGCATTTTCCCGTAAATACGACGGGCTGCGCGTTGAGAATGTGGCTCGCGCCCGTGGTGGAATAGCGTACATGTCCGATGGCGATGTCGCCCTCGGGCAACGTGGCGAAATTCGCCTCCTCAAACACTTCGGGGACGAGCCCCATGCCTTTGAAATATTCGATTTTATCGTTGTATGCGACCGCGATGCCTGCGCTCTCCTGACCGCGGTGCTGAAGTGCGTAAAGACCGTAATAGACGGTATGCGCGACGTTGCGGCTTTCGGACGAATAGACGCCGAACACGCCGCACTCTTCCTGCATGCTGTCAAACGGCGCTTTGTCGCTTCTCAAAAACATAGCCGACTCAGCCTCCGATTCGCTTAAAGATCTCGGCATACGCTTCTTCTACGCCGCCCATATCTCTTCTGAATCTGTCCTTGTCAAGCTTTTCGTGCGTCGTGGAATCCCAGAAACGGCAGGTGTCGGGAGAGATCTCGTCCGCGAGCAGAATTTCGCCGTGGAATCTGCCGAACTCGAGCTTGAAGTCGATGAGGTCGATGCCTACGGACTTGAAGAACTCCTTCATGATGTCGTTGACGCGGAACGCCATAGCCTTGATGGTCTCGATCTCTTCGGGCGTGGCAAGTCCGAGCGCGAGCGCGTGATAGCTGTTGATGAGCGGGTCGCCGAGCTCGTCGTTCTTGTAGCTGAATTCGATGACTGTCGTCTTGAGCGGCGTTCCTTCCGCCACGCCGAGGCGCTTGGAAAAACTGCCTGCGGCAACGTTGCGGATGATGACCTCGAGCGGAACGATCTGCACCTTTCTGACGAGTGTTTCGCGCTCGGAAAGTTCTTCCACGAGATGCGTCCTGATGCCGCTCTTTTCCATGAGCTTCATCATCATGTTGCTCATTTTGTTGTTGATGATGCCTTTGCCGCCGATCGTGCCTTTTTTCAATCCGTTGAACGCCGTCGCGTCGTCCTTGTAATCGACAATGACGTAATCAGGATCGTCGGTCGCAAAAACCTTTTTTGCTTTGCCTTCGTAAAGCTGTTCTCTCTTTTCCATTGCGCACACTCCTCAAAAAAAATTAAAAAATTGCTTGCAAACCAAGTCACCCACAGAAAATTCCGTGGGTGGCTCGATCATACATTTTCGATTTCTGCTTGCAAAGCGACGTCGTCCTTTGCAATTTTTTCCGCCATGGCGGACTTAAACGCAGAGAGCTTCTCTGCGATCTCGGGGTATTTTACAGCCAAAATCTGCGCGGCAAGAATCCCGGCGTTCTCTCCGCCGTTCACGCCGACCGTCGCGACCGGAATGCCCGAAGGCATCTGCACGATGGACAAAAGGCTGTCGAGCCCTCCCATCATATCCGTCTTTACCGGCAAGCCGATGACGGGCAGAGTGGTATATGCCGCCATGACGCCTCCCAGATGAGCCGCCTTCCCCGCAGCGCAAATGATCGCCTCCACGCCGCGCTCTCTCGCCGAAGAGGCAAACTCGTGTGCGGCTTCCGGCGTGCGGTGCGCGGAAATGACGCGCACCTCCGTCTCGATCCCGAACGAATGCAGGATCTCGATCGCGGGTTTTACCACGTTAAAATCCGACCGACTGCCCATGACCAAAGCAACTTTCGCCATAAGTACCTCCGTTTATTTTTCAGATTATCTTCCCATACTGTGATGAGAATGATGATTTTGATCTACGCCGTCGTAATCGCCTACTGCATTGCAGTCAATATTTACGGTTTCTTTCTGGTCAAAAGCCAGAAAGACAACGCCGAGGGCGCGCATGCCGAAGACGGAAAGCTCTTTGCCGCAGGTTTGCTCGGCGGCGCCATTGCCGTCTATGCGGCGCTGTTCGTCTACCGATACCGCCTCAAAAGCATGCTTCTGATGCTGGGGCTCCCGGTGCTTGCCGTGATCAACGTCTACGTCGCGATCGTCTTTTTGCGATTCGGCGGAAGTTTCCTCGTGTGAATTCACTCGACGCGCCTGACGCTGCAACCGTGCGCGGCGAGCCACTTCGCCACGCCGTCCTCTTCGCAATAACCGATCACGTCCGTCGCCTTTTTTTTCAGATCGTCATGCGCGTTCATGACCGCGTACTTTTCGTCTGCGACGTCGAACATGGCGAGATCGTTCACGCCGTCGCCGAAGCACACGAGCCGATCGAAGCCGAGCATGGATTTGAGCCGGAGCGCCGCGCTCG
The DNA here is from genome assembly GCA_944342055.1 of uncultured Clostridia bacterium. Taxonomy (GTDB): domain Bacteria; phylum Bacillota; class Clostridia; order Christensenellales; family Borkfalkiaceae; genus RGIG8762. Next base: position 23,221 of record CALVME010000056.1, read on the forward strand.
CCTTCGTCGCACCCGAAGGCATGATCTCGAGCCAGTAGTCTTCCTGGTAGGTCTCCTGTGTATAGATGACGGAAAAATGCGCTCCGCGCTTCGCCTCATCGTAAAACGCATCCAGCTTGGTTTTATCCGCAATGAACGTCAGATAGAAGATATCGCCCTGAAAGAGCTCTTCTTTGTCGGAGACGGGATTCAGGCGAGGATCTCCCTCGCGTCTCGAAAGATATCGCTTCATCCCCTCGTTTTCTTTGCCCACCAAAAAAGAGACGCGCTCTTTCCCGTTCTGACGGGCATATACCAAAGGCGGAACGCCGTATCGCTCGATGGCGCTGATGAGATATTCCGTCTGAGAACGATCGAACGCCTCGCAACCCAAAATTTCTCCCGTCACGGGGTTTGCGATGAGTGCACCGTTGTAGAAAATGGCAGGCAGATCGTTGTGAAGCCCTGCCGTAGCTTTCAAAGCCGTATTGATGGAACGGGCCGTCGCGTAAGTAAAAGGAAGCCCGTCGGAAATCATTTCATTGATCAGACCAATGCTATATTCGGAAATGCGCTCTTCCTTTGTCAGAAGAGTACCGTCGAGGTCCGATATATACAAAGTCTTCATACCAACCTCTGAATTGAATTTATTGCTCTCATTTCCCATACTGTATCTAAGTTATGCTTATTATACCACAAGATGCTCCTCTTTTCAAGGGTAGAAAAATTTTTGACGGCATGAAATCAAAAGGGAAATTTTTTCACATTTTTTGTAAAAAAGAAAAAAGTCGGTAAAAACTTTTGCGATTTTTATCGGCTGTTTTTGATATAAGCGGCGCAAACGCGGCAAAAGGTTTTTTCGCCGTGCCGTTCGCCCGCCGTTTTTCGCTCCGCGCCCCAAAAAACTTTCGGATCGCCCTTGCAATCACTCTTCGTCCAGAATTCTCGCAAGGATACGGCTCTTGTAGTCCGAAACCGCCCCGTATTGCCGTGGCAGCGGAGAATCGTCCGAAAAATCGGCAATCAGTTTCCCGTCGCGCAAAAAGAGCGTCCTCTGCGACATCATCGCCGCCTCTTCGGCGTCGTGCGTCACAAACACGACCGTGCGTCTCTCCTTGTTCCAAAGCCTGACGAACAGTTCGACGAGCCTGATCTTCAGCGCGGTATCGAGCGAAGAGAAGGGTTCGTCCATCAGAATGAGTTCGGAAGGATACAAAAAGGCGCGAAGGAACGCGACGCGCTGCGCCTGGCCGCCCGAAAGCGCGTGCGGGTAAGCATTTTCTTTGCCCGCAAGCCCGACCTCCGCAAGCGCGGAAGCGATGTGCTTGTGTTCGGATTTCGGCAAAACGAATTCGAGATTTTGCCGAACGGTCAGATTCGGAAAGAGCCGCGCGCTTTGAAAGACATAGGAAATGCGTTCGGGTCTGCCGAGCACCTCTCCTTCGTAAGAGGTCAGCCCCGCCAGAATCTGCAAAAGCGTCGTCTTTCCCGCCCCGGATGGACCGAGAACGCAAGCGATCTCCCCCTCTCGCAAGGAAAGCGACAAATTTCCGATCGCCGCCTGCTCTTTGTATTGTTTGGAAACTCTCTTCAGCGTGATTTCCATCTGACGACAGACCTCCCTATCAGCCGTATGCACCATTCGCCGAGCGCTCCGAGCAGGACCGCCGTCAGGGTGAGCGCGATCAACCGATCGGTCTGCAGCCAGATCTGTGCGTTCTGCATGAGATTGCCGAAGCTTTTGACGGTGTGTGCGATCGCCTCTGCAGAAATGACGAGTTTTAAATTGAGAGAAAAACCGCTCGCCGCCCCCTCAAACAAACCGGACGCGACGCTCGGCAGCCAAAAGCGGAAAAAAACGTCTTTCTTTTTCACGCGGTAGAGCCGACAGACTTCCATCAGCTGCGGCTCGACTAAATCCGCCGCCGCCGAAAAAGCGGAATAGAGCGTCGGGCAGATGACGATCGCCGCCACTGCCTGCGGCGCGCCCGACGGTTTCAAAAAGATGAGGAGCAGCAAAATGACGGACATCGTCGGAACCGAACGAAGGAAGGCAAAAAAACAGTCGGACACCCGTCTGCAGACTGCATTCGCCCTCCCGAGTGCGCACAAGAGCGCGACAGCGAAGGAAACGGTAAACGCGAGCGATGCGCGGATCAGAGTATGCCCCAAAGCCGTCCAGAATTCCCCTTCCGTCAAGAGCGATGCGAGGGAAACGAAGGTCTCGGACGGCGAAGGCAGGATCAGGTCGACGCGGATCGCCAGCGAAGCGATCCACCACAACAGCAAGATGCCGAGCGCCGTCCAGATCGGAATGAGCTGTATCGCTATTTTTTTCATTTACGGCGCGTTGTAGAAGAAACCTTCCACCGAAATGTCGCGAAGCGCTTCCACATATTCGCTGAGATTGACGAGGTATGCCTCGACGGAAGCTTTCGCCTGCGCCCCTTTGACCAACCCGAGGTTGCAACGCTCCACGGTCTCGGCGGTGAACGCCATGCCGCCGAGCGTTTCGCTCCCGTTCGCCTCGAAGAGAGCGGGCAGCTCCTCCGCATGCTCCTTCGCATAGAGATCGTTCCCCTCAAGTTTTGTCAAAAGCGTCTCGATATAGTAGGGATAAGCGGACACAAACGACTTGGAGGCAACCAGGCATGCCTGCGGATACCCCGCTTCTCCCGTCAGCGCCTCATATTCCGCCTGCATATCGGCGACGATGTAGGACTCCGTCGCAACCGAAGTCATGCACTTGGTGACGGCAGGCTCGCCGAGTACGCCGTAAGCCTCCCCGCCCTTAACCTGCGCCTGTTTGATAAGCGGCAAATACATGGAAGCTTCCGCCATCGAATAGAGCGTCACGACGCCCTCCTGCGCCTCGGACCCGAGCACAAAGGCAATTCCGTTCGCAGCGAGTTCGTATTCGAGGAGGGCAATGGTGGTACCCGCGGTGGTATAGACCACTTTGCCTGTGAGATCTTCAAGCGAGCGAGCGCCCCCCACGCCCACGACGAACAGATTGCCAAACACGTTCGCAGAGAGGAAGACCAGCTCGTTGCCCTGCGCATACAGCTGCGCCGCCGTGACCGTAGGCATGACCGCAAGATCTGCCCCGTATGCGGAAAACGCCGTCGCGATGCCCGAAGCAGGCACCGCCTCAAAGACGGTCTCCGTCGTCCCGTCTCCGACGAGCGACCCGTCGTACGTCAATCCCTCCGCCATCAGATTGGAAAGCGCCACCATGGGGGTGCCGTCCGGCAGACAGATCTTGACGGAAGAAGGCACGGTGACGGTTTGACCGGGCTCTACCGTCGGCACTTCGGTGGGCCGCGTCGTCGGCTCGTCGTTTGAGCAGCCG